>CAYTOQ010000001.1:0-63405 GCA_964439445.1 uncultured Clostridium sp.
TAGAAGTATGAATCAAGATACCATCTTCTTTTCGGATAAAAGTGTTGGAAACCTTCCGAATCTATATATTGTTGCAGATGGAATGGGAGGACATCAGGCAGGTGATTATGCTTCGGCACATGCAGTATTGTGGTTTGTAGAGTATGTAAAACAATGTCAATATGTCAATCCGATTACTATATTAAAAACCGGAATTGCCAAAGTAAATGATATGCTTTTAGAAAAGTCAGACAAACATAAAGAACTAAAAGGCATGGGAACAACATTTGTAACGGCGGTAATTTTAAATGACAAAATGTATGTCGCCAATATTGGAGACAGTCGATTGTATGTTATGGGTGAAGAAGCGAAACAGATTACATTAGATCATTCGTTGGTAGAAGAATTGATACGAACAGGGCAGCTAGATCGACGAAGGGTTCGTTTTCATCCGGAAAGGAATATTATAACGAGGGCGCTAGGGACTAGTAGAGAAGCAGTACCTGACTTTTTTGAAATTGAATTGCAGGATAATGAAAAAGTATTGCTATGTACAGATGGTTTAACCAATATGATAGAAGACGACGAAATTCGGGACATAGTAATGCAAAAGCAATTTATTGATAAGATATGTGACCAACTAATTGAACGTGCCAATTACTACGGTGGGAAAGATAATATCGGTGTGGTAGTGGTAGAGCAAGTTTTGAATGAGGTGTAGGAATATGTTTGAACAGGGAATGATAATTCAGAATAGATATGAAATAATAGAAGAAGTCGGTTCGGGTGGAATGTCCGTAGTATACAAGGCGAAATGTCATGTGTTGAATCGCTTTGTAGCAATTAAGGTGTTGAAATTAGAGTTTAGTGATGACAAGAGCTTTGTGAATAAGTTTCGCATAGAAGCACAGTCTGCCGCTGGTTTGTCTCATCCTAACATTGTAAATGTGTTTGATGTTGGAGAAGAGAATGGTTATCACTATATTGTCATGGAGTTAGTGGAAGGTATTACACTTAAGGAGTATATTCAGCAAAATGGCAGATTACCTTATGCGACTGCACTGGATTTTATCACGCAGATTTGTGCAGGTATTGAGGTGGCACATGAGAATAATACAATTCACAGGGATATTAAGCCGCAAAATATTATTGTATCCAGAAATGGAACGCTTAAGGTTACAGATTTTGGTATTGCGAAGGCTGCAACATCCAATACAATTGCATCTAGCGCAATGGGTAGTGTTCATTACATATCTCCAGAGCAGGCAAGAGGAGGTTATTCTGATGAACGTTCTGACATTTATTCCTTAGGTATTACCTTGTATGAAATGTTAACTGGTCGTGTTCCGTTTGAGGGTGAGAATAATGTTACAGTGGCATTGATGCATATTCAAAGTGAGATGATACCTCCAAGGGAGTATTACCCAGATATTCCTGTGGGAATTGAACGAATTGTCATGAAGGCTACACAAAAGAAGCCGGAGAGACGATATTTGACAACGAATGCTCTGATGGCAGATTTGCATCGCATTGCTATGGATCCAAATGCAGAGGTTGGCGTGATTGGAACAATGATGTCAAGCAGTGCACCTACAATTCAGATATCAGAGGATGAGATGGCAGTTATTAAGGCATCCTCTATGGCGCAAGCAGAGGGCATTTCGATGTTTCCGGTTAATAATCGTTCTAATGTGGAATTGGATGAAGCAAATGCAGCATTAGAAAGCTTGTATAATGACGATGAAGCAGAAACAGAATATGATGAAATAATAGATGATGATCCGTTAGAGGATGAAAGCGGAAGAAGTAGTGAATTGGATCCTAAAATGGAGAAGTTTATTACGATTGGAGCAATTGCAGCAACTGTAATTATCGCAATTATAATTATTGTGGCAATTTCTTCTATATTTGGTTCATCTGGTAAGAAAAAGGCAACAACACAAGCAACTACAACAGAAGCACATGAACTTTTGATGATAGACGTTACTGGTCTGACAGAAGAAAGAGCGCTAGAAATGCTAGAGGAAGCCAATATTCCTTATACTATTGAAAGAGAGTATTCCTCGACATTTGAAGCTGGCGTTGTTATGAGTCAGAGTATTTTAGAGGGTGAAAAGCTCAACGAAGGGGATCGTGTAAAGCTTGTTATCAGTAAGGGAATTGATGCAGTGACGGTGCCGGATGTTACTGGAAAAAAATTAGATGAAGCAAAACAAACCTTGTTAAATGCTGGCTTCTTGGTAGAAGAGGACGAAGATTATAGTGAGGATGTTGAAGAGGGCTATATTATTAGCCAGACACCAAATGGAAACACAGAAGCAGAGAAGGGCTCGACGATTACAATAGTTGTAAGTAAGGGCGAAGAGGTAAAGGTTGCTAAGGTTCCAAACCTTAAGAAAATGACAGTGACACAAGCGGAGCAAGCGCTTTCTGAGGTTAATTTGAAGCTTGGTAATGTTACACAGGAATATAGTGATGATATTGAAGAAGGAAAAGTAATTCGTCAGAGTGTGGAACCGGATTATGAGGTGAAGGAAGGTTCGGAGGTAGATATCACAATAAGTAAGGGTAAAAAACCGACTACCAAGACCTACACAGCTTCTTTCTCTGGAACGATTAATAATGCAACTTATGCATTCCAGCCAGACGAACAGGTATATGTAACTTTGACATTGAAGGTTGGAGAAGCATCCTATACCTTGATTGAGAATTATTATGATGCAACATCCTTCCCAATTGACCTTTCTAATATCAGTAATATTGAAGGGTTAACCAGTAAGGAAGCTACTCTTGTATACAAAATAACGGATATGACCGGTACGGACATTACGGGACATTTCACATCTTCTGGACAAGCGAAGTTAAAGGCAGTGGAGCAATAAATGCAGGGAAAGATTATTAAAGGAATCGCAGGCTTTTATTATATATATGCCAATGAAAGCGTGTATGAGTGTAAGGCAAAGGGAATATTTCGAAATCAGAAGGTGAAACCACTAGTCGGTGATGATGTGGAAATTTCCGTAATGGATGAAGAGAATAAGATAGGAAATATTGATAAGATTCTTCCGAGACGTTCTGAATTAATTCGTCCGGCTGTTGCCAATGTGGACCAAACATTGGTGGTATTTGCAGCCGCATCACCGGAACCAAACTGGAATTTGTTAGATCGTTTTCTTTTAATGATGGAAAAGCAACAGGTTCCTGTGGTGATATGTTTTAACAAGATTGATTTGATTGATGATAGCAGATTTCAGGAATTCAAAAAGATATATGCAAAGAGTGGATATTCAGTTATCAGTGCAAGTACCTATAAGGAACATGGAATGGATGTGATTTTTAAAGTGTTAGAGGGAAAGACAACTGCACTTGCGGGTCCGTCCGGCGTTGGAAAATCATCGATTATGAATATGTTAAATCCTGAGGCAAATATGGATACTGGTGTGATAAGCAAAAAGATCGAAAGAGGAAAGCATACCACAAGACATTCGGAGATTATTCCGGTTGGGAAGGACACATATTTAGTAGATACACCGGGATTTAGTTCGATTTATTTCTATGATATGGAGCCTGACGAATTAAAAAATTATTATAAAGAGTTTGAGGAATACGAACCCTATTGTAAATTCGGTGGTTGCAATCATATTGGAGAGAGTGTGTGTGGTATTAAGCAGGCTGTAGAGGATGGAGAGATTTCATCTTCTAGATATGAAAATTACTGTTTGTTTTTTGAAGAGCTAAAGGACAAGCGTCGCTATAATTAAGGAGATTGTTATGAATTATTTGGCACCATCTGTGTTATCAGCAGATTTTTCGATTTTAGGAAATGATATTGCAACAGTAGCTGCGGCAGGGGCACCCATTATTCATCTTGATGTGATGGATGGGAAGTTTGTACCGAATATATCCTTCGGTGCGCCAGTTATTTCTTCTGTACGTAAGGTTACAAATGCAATTTTTGATGTGCATTTAATGATTGAAGAGCCAATTCGATATGTGGAGGATTTCTATAAGGCAGGAGCAGATATTATTACTGTTCACTATGAGGCGTGTGAGGATGTGACAGCAACGCTTACTAAGATTAAGGAATACGGTTTGAAGGTTGGTCTTTCTATTAGTCCGGATACTCCTGCTGAAGTGGTTCGCCCTTATATTGAACAGGTGGATATGATTTTGATTATGAGTGTATATCCAGGCTTTGGTGGTCAGAAATTTATTGAAGCGAGTCTCGATAAAGTAAGAATGGTTAAAGCTATGGCTTCTGAACTTAATGTGGAAGATTTGTGGATTGAGGTAGATGGAGGAATCGGAGCAGATAATATTGCTACGGTAATGGAAGCCGGTGCCAATGTATTTGTGGCTGGCTCAGCAGTTTTTAAGGGAGATATTGTAGCGAACGTAAAAGCACTAAATGCTAAGATTTTGTAATATTGACTGCGAATGGAGTAGTATCCGAGAGGAATAAATATTGAATGATGAGAGGTTTCATAGAATGGAGCATGTTTTAATTGTAACAGGTGGTCATTTGAATATGGAATTTGCAGCAGATTATCTAAAGACCTTATCTTATGATAAGGTCTTTGCTGTTGATAAGGGATTAGAGTATGTAGATACGCTCGGATGTGTGCCGGATTACCTTGTTGGTGACTTTGATACGGTGGAATATAAGCTTTTGTCTCAATATGAAGAACGAATGGCTAAAAATGACATTGCCACAGTGATAGAGAGACACCCAGTAATGAAGGATGCTTCCGATACAGAGTTGGCATTAGAGGTAGCAATTACAAATGGTGCTCAAAAGGTTACATTACTCGGTGGAACAGGGAATCGTCTGGATCATGTGTTTGCAAATATTGGTTTGCTATTACAGGCACAACAACGAGGTGTTGATTTATGTATAGTGGATGATACGAATCGGATTCGTTTACTATCAAATGAAGGTAGCACGGAATTCATACTGCGACGTGATAGACAACATGGAACCTACATTTCATTAATCCCTTTGACGCAACAGGTAGAAGGAGTGACGATTCAAGGTGTTATGTATCCGTTGTTGGAACAAACGATTTATATGGGAAGTAGTTTAACTGTGAGTAATCAGATAGTGGATGAAAAGATGTTTGTAAAACTGAAAAAAGGAAAGATGTTATTGATTGAAAGCAAAGATTGATATTGCCCTTATGTTAGATGAAGAATTTGTAAGAAATAAGGCTTTGCTATAGCTTTTTTTTGTATTATATGGTAAAATACCAAGCGAATTTTGTTTTTTGGAGGAGAGAAAAAATGAGTGGTTCTATAGTATGGATTATGTTGGCATTTGCTGCGTACATGATATTTATGATTGTAATCGGCGCAAAATATGCGGGCTCAACAAAAACTTCTGAGGATTTTTTTCTTGGTGGAAGAAATTTGAATGGATGGGTAGCTGCTTTATCGGCACAGGCATCTGATATGAGTGGCTGGTTGTTAATGGGTCTTCCTGGAAGTGTATATGCTTTTGGTATGGGACAGGCGTGGATTGCAATTGGTTTGTTTATTGGTACGGTATGCAATTGGTTGTTTGTTTCGTCAAGACTTAGAAGATATACGATTCGTGCAAATAATTCATTAACTTTACCGGCATATTTGGAAAATCGCTTTCACGATAAGAAGAGAGTGCTTTTATTAGCTTCTTCTGTGGTAATTGTTATTTTCTTTTTGGTTTATACAGCATCTTCTTTGACCGCAGGTGGTAAATTGTTTGCGGCTGTATTTGGAATGGACTATACCGTGGCACTAACGATTGGCGTTGCAGTCATATTGATTTATACCTTTCTGGGTGGATTTATGGCAGTGTGTGTGACAGATTTTGTTCAGGGCATGTTGATGTTAGTTGGTGTGTTAGTAGTACCGATTGTGGCATATGTTATAGTGGGACCGGAGAATCTTGTTGGGATTATAGGTGATTCAGGTGTCGCAGGAGGTGCAAGTTCCTTCCTGAATATTATGGAGGATTCGGGTTCTAAGGTATCGTTAGTATATGTGATTTCACAGCTAGCTTGGGGCTTGGGATATTGTGGTATGCCACATATTTTAGTGCGTTTTATGGCAGTTTCTAGTGAAAAAGAGCTTAAAAAATCTAAGGTTATTGCAATTATATGGGTTGCACTTTCTTTGAGCTTTGCTGTTATTATTGGTATTGTCGGACGCGCTTTCCTTTATCCAACCGTTTTAGGTGTGACCAATGATGTGTCGGCAGAAAATGTATTTATTGAATTGATTACAAAATTATTCGTGGATGATCTTTCTTTGCCTTTTGTTGGGGGATTGTTTCTTTGTGGAGTGCTTGCTGCCATTATGTCTACAGCAGATTCGCAGCTTTTGGTTACGGCTTCCGCAGTAGCAGAAGATTTGTTTAAGGGAATTTTCAAAAAAGATGCAACAGAAAAGACTGTATTGAATGTAAGTCGTGCGACAGTGGTTGTTATTGCGATTCTTGCATACCTCATTTCCTTGAATCCGAATAGTTCAGTTATGGGATTGGTTTCGAATGCGTGGGCTGGATTTGGTGCTGCGTTTGGCCCCATTGTTATTCTTTCTCTTTATTGGAAGAGAGTAAACTTATCAGGTGCACTTGCCGGTATTATTTCTGGTGCAGCAACTGTAATTATATGGGATTATATTCCTATTTTTGAGGGTGGAGTAACGCTAGGAGATAAGACAGGTTTGTATTCTTTAGCAATTGGTTTTATTCTTAGCTTGGTTTTGATTGTTATCGTATCACTTGTTACGAAGAAGCCTTCTGATGAAATAGTACAAGAGTTTGAAGATATGAAAAAGATGTATATGGAGTAAATGTTAGTAAAAAAAGAGCCCTCTATGTATGGGCTCTTTCTTTATAAGTATAGGGAGAATTAATGAAAAAATATGAAAAAGTTTCTATATACATAATATAAAATATAAATATGAACAAATTATGACATTAAAAAAAACAATTTGAAAACAATCCATTTTGAGTTTTGTACAATATTACGCTGCAAAAAGCAAGAGAAATGGTATGTAGAGAGGGTATATGCGCTATAGAATTTTATGTATTGGAAAAATTAAAGATTCATTTTATCGTGACGAAATTGCGGATATATGCGAAAAAATTAGAAAAAAGGGTCAGTCTTTGGAAATTATCGAATATCCAGATGAAAAAATCCCGGATAAATTAAAAGAAAAAAATAAAGAGATATTGATAGAAAAAGAATGTAGTCGTATTATTGAAAAGATTACGAATAAGGATTATGTGATTGCGTTGTGTATTGAGGGAAAAGAAATTAGTACGAACAAACATAAAGGTTATGTAATGCATGCGATAGAAGATGGGTATGATAGTATCACTTATATCATTGGTGGTTCGTTGGGATTGCCGGAGAGACTCAAACAGAGTGCTAATCTTAGATTAAGCTTTTCAAAAATGACTTTTCCGCACCAGATGATGCGGATGGTGTTGTGTGAGGAGATTTTGCATATTATATGATTTATGTGGTGGAGCTGGATTATTTATGATAGGTCTTTCCCTGTAAGATAGTATATCCACGATATAACTGCTCAAAAAAAAGCAGTGTTTTGGTTTCTGCAGAAAGTGCAGAATTTGTCAGGGATATATATGTCGGTATATTATAATTTGTAATGTGAGCGACAAAGGAATAGAAAGCATCTTTGCTATAACCGATAAGAATATGTATGTTGGATACACCACTATTTTGCAGTGTTTTAATATATTCAGAAAACTCTTCCGAACTATGGGTGGATGGAGTAGATTGCACATATACAAAATGATTGTTATTTGGATTCCGGTCTTTTGGGAAAGAAAGAGAAGTTGTCGGATACAGTGTAGTTTCACAGTAAGCGGATAATCTCTTTTGAAATTCCTCTATTGCTAGCAAATGGTTTTTTGAAATATTTTTTTGGTTGCAATAAATGTAATAATGCATAGTCCTTCTCCTAAAAAAATAATGCACCAGAGAAGAGTCGAACTTCCTCACATGGCTCCGGAGGCCATTGCTCTATCCGTTGAGCTACTGGTGCAAGTGCAAAGACTATAATACTACAAATCATGCAAAATGGCAAACGAATGTTGCATTTTGATAGTCCATTTGTTAGAATAATAAGGTGTGACACAAAAAAAGAAACGAATTAACTGATATAATATAATAGATTTTTTGGAGATGAACAATGAAAAAGAATATATTTGATAAAATGTCGGATTCCTATGATAATTTTCATTTGAAGGATTCAGAGTTGAAGCTCGGAAAAGGAACACTTACTGTCCGTCCAGGCTTAAAGTTGGCATTGGGATGGAGTATATTTGTATTGTGTTGTGTGTTTGGCTTTATCGGGCTTGGAGGAACTTCCTTGTTAGGCGGGAAGGAAATTTCACAGGAAGATAAAGAAGCAGTTTTAGAGGAAGAAATTGCTCTCGATGAAGAACATGATACAATTGTTCCTTATGAAAAGAATGCAGATGAGGAGTTGAATAAGTTTATTGAAGATTATTATACTGCAATTACAGAATGTGATTATGTAGCATTGCAGGATATGGTAACAGAACCTTCGGAATATAGAAATGCGGATATGTTAAAGAAAAAGGCAGAATTTATTTTGTCTTATGATGATATAACGGTATATACAAAGGCTGGCTTAGACGAAGGGAGTTATATTGCATTTGTGGTTGCCAAGCTTTCTATTGCAGGTGTGAACTCAGCACCGTATGATATTAGTACATTGTATATTGTAAATGGTGCAAGAGGATATCTGATTAACAACGGAAGTCTTTCGTTAGATGCACAGGAATATATTGAGAAAGTTAAGGGCGATAAGGATATCCAAAAGATATATCGTTGTGTAGAACAAGAAAATGAGGAGCTGAAGGAAAAGGATAGCTCCTTGCAACAGTTTTTTGAAATTATCAGTCGGAGAGATGTTGAAGTAGATTCTGCAGCGGATGTTTTATCGACGGAGAATGAACAGCAGGCATCAGGTGAGGCAACTGAGGCAACAACGCAGACGACAGAGACGCCAGCGGAGGCACCTGCTGCCGAAACGGCTACCCAGCCAACGGAATAACCAATAAAAAGGATGTTTCAATTACGAAACATCCTTTTATGATTCCACACTCTAAAGTGTGAGATTTCATATTTTAGTCATTATCTTCGAGGTCCTCTGGTAAGCCTGTTGCATAGACATCAATGCCTCTTGGTTTTACCGGTGTTGAGAATACAATTTGGGTCTCTGTTTTTCCGTATTTTTGCAACTGCCCGATAAAGGAGTCTAATTCCATTGTGCTTCGAAAAGCAACTTTGATTAACATAGAGTAGGCACCTGTTACGCAATTGCATTCTAAAACATTGGGACAAGCTTCGATGTAAGGATAGAAGATTGGCTTTTGTTTTGGGTCTAAAGACATATTGATAAATGCAGTCACGTGATAATCGAGTGTGACAGGATCCACGGCAGCGTGATAGCCGGTGATGATGTTGGCCTTTTCTAAACGCTCAATTCTGGCAGATACAGCAGGAGAAGATAAAAATACTTTGCTAGCCAAATGTTTTAATGGATATCTAGCATTCTCTTGCAACAAATGTAATATTTTTTTATCGATACTATCCATAATAATCACTCCCTCTTTACTTAAATAACAATTATATTGTTTTTACTTAATTTTTTCAAGTGAGAAATGGAAATCTGATAGAAAAAATTGAAAATTATAAGGTCGCGTGTTATGATAATAAAGTCTGTATAAAAATATACAGCTTGTTAATACAATAATATGTGAAAAAATATTTAAGTGATAATGGAGGAATTCGTATGCAACCGATTAATCGTGGTTTGTTAAAAGATAATGCAAAGCTTGCATTAAAGAAAAATTTTTGGATCATTATGGCGGTAGTTATAGTTGGCTCTATTTTAGGATGTAACTGGAGTGGTATCGCAAGAAATAACGGTTCAGCTAATGTTAATGTGAATACTGGAACGGGTTCGACACAAAAGATGTTGATGCAATTAGAGAATGTGATTAATCAAATTTCGGATAGCAATTTTACATATGATTATGATGAGAGCAAAACAGATGTAGATAATTTAGAGAGCTTTTATGCGGCATTTTTGGATTATTTTGATTTGACACATCAGGAGTTTATGAAGATGTTGCGAGGAGCAATTTTAATTATTTTAGTGATTGTGATTCTTATCAATATCATACTATCGGTTATTCAGTTTGTGATAGGTTCTTTTTTATCGGCACCAATTGGGGTTGGTGTTAGCAATTTCTTTATGAGAAATCGTAAGGGGATTGGTCGTTTTACAGATATGTTTTCTGCATTTAATAAAGGGAAGTATATGAATACGGTAAAGGCGATGTTTTCTTCCAATATTCGTATGTTTGGTTGGAGCTTGTTGTTTTACTTTCCGGGTTTGGTGAAATATTATCAGATGTATTTTATGTCTTATATCATGGCTGAAAATCCAAGTATTACACCTGCCCGTGCAAGGGAAATTAGTTCCAAAATGACAGAAGGACATAAATGGCAAATTTTCGTATTAGAATTATCCTTCCTTGGTTGGATATTACTTGCCATGATGTTATTTTTAATCGTTGTAGTTTGTTCCTGTGGATTATTGACTTTGCCGGGTATGTTGCTTTTGTATCCGGTTAATGCGTATCAGTATGCAACCTTTGCGGAATTATATGCAGAGCGTAGAGAGTATGCGCTTGTGACAGGAATTGCATCAGAGCAGGAACTTAGCGGCTTTTAAAATGGATGCAATGTTGGAAATCCTTCTTTTGAAGCTGATATGTTAAATTTCGGGATTCTTGAATGAAATAGATAGGTAATGGTATGAGTGAGTCGATTCGATTAAACAAATATATAAGTTCAACTGGATTTTGTTCCAGAAGAAAAGCGGATGAATGGATAGCAGCCGGTCGGGTTATGGTGAATGGTATTCCGGCAGATATGGGAATGCGCGTTATAGAGAGTGACGTGGTAACTGTGAATGGAAAAGTAATTTGCAAAGAAGAACCATTTAAGCTAGTTGCGTTTTATAAACCAAAAGGATATGCCTGCACTTCGCACAGAGGTGATAAATCTGGTATTTTTCATAATTTTGATTTGGACACGGATTTGAAGTATATTGGTAGATTAGATAAGGATTCAGAAGGACTTTTGTTGCTTACCAATGATGGAGATTTGTGTAATGAAGTATCGAAGGCACGTAACCAACACGAAAAAGAGTATGTGGTGACCGTGAATAGACCGATTACGGATGATTTTATAGAAGGGATGTCACAGGGAGTACGAATTTACAATGCAGATAAGGACTCCTATGTGGTGACGAATCCGTGTAAGGTATATCCGCAAAATGATACTACATTTACGATTATTTTGACACAGGGTTTAAATCGGCAAATTCGTCGTATGTGTGAACATTTTGGATATAGAGTAAAGCGATTGCGCAGAATAAGAGTGATGAATATTACATTAATCGATATGCAGCCAGGCGAGATACGAGATGTATCCGAGGAGGAATATGCGAAGTTAAAGGAAATGATTGCGCAGGACAAAAAAGCGTAGTGAATATATGAAATGGGGAAGAGCTATGGATAAAAAACAGCGATTGAAAGCATTAGTTGCTCTTTTAAATGAGGCATCAAAGGCATATTATCAGAAGGATATGGAAATTATGTCCAATTTAGAATATGATAAATTATACGATGAATTGGTAGAATTAGAGAAGGAAACGGGGGTTGTGCTTGCTAACAGTCCGACGGTTAAGGTTGGTTATGAAGTGTTAAGTGAGTTGGAAAAACAGCCGCATCCATCGCCGATGCTTTCTTTAGACAAAACAAAGGATGTGGATGTACTGGTAAGCTGGCTTGGGTCACACGAAGGAGTATTGTCGTGGAAAGAAGACGGTCTTACGGTTGTCTTGACCTACGAAGATGGTGAATTAAAGAATGCAGTGACAAGGGGAAATGGTGAAATTGGAGAAGTAATTACCAATAATGCCAAGACCTTTGTGAATTTACCAAAGCAAATACCGTATAAAGGGCGATTGGTTATTCGTGGTGAGGCGGTTATAAAGTATTCCGACTTTAATCGTATGAATGATGAATTGGCGGAGACAGAGGAGAAGTACAAAAATCCAAGAAATCTTTGTTCCGGCTCTGTTCGTCAGTTGAATAATGAGATAACAGCAAAACGCTATGTACATTTTCTTGCATTTTCTATGGTAGAGGATGTGTTGGATGAAGAACAGATAAAAGAATATGGATTTGACAACACAATGATGAGTCGTTTTGCCTGGCTGAAGGAGCAGGGGTTTGATGTAGTAGAACATTTTCTTGTTACTGCTTCAAATGTAGCCGAGCAGGTCAATGATTTTGCGAAACGAATTCCGGAAAATGATGTTCCTTCTGATGGCTTAGTCTTAACCTTTAATGATATTGCATATGGAAAAAGTCTTGGTAGAACTGCAAAATTTCCGCGTGATGCCATTGCATTTAAGTGGGCAGATGAATTGGCAGAGACTACGCTGTTGGATGTCGAGTGGTCACCGTCTAGAACGGGATTAATTAATCCTGTGGCAATTTTTGAGGCGGTAGAGCTAGAAGGAACTACTGTTAGTCGTGCAAGTCTTCATAATGTAAGTATATTGCGTGCGTTGGGGTTAGGTATTGGAGATCGTATTACCGTATATAAAGCCAATATGATTATTCCGCAGGTTGCAGAAAACCTTACGCGAAGTAATAATCTTGAATTACCAGCGTGTTGTCCGGCATGTAATGGAGAAACTACATTGCAGGATGTAAATGGTGTACAGTCCTTGTACTGTATGAATCCGATGTGTAGTGCGAAGCAGATTAAAGGGTTTTCTCACTTTGTATCGAGAAATGCTATGAATATAGATGGTCTTTCTGATGCAACGCTGGAGAAATTTATTGAAAAAGGATATTTAAAGAGTTTGCCGGATTTGTTTCATTTAGAGCGTTATCGTGACGATATCGTAACAATGGAAGGATTTGGTGAAAAGTCTTATAATAATTTGATTCAATCTATAGATATCGCAAGAACGGTTTCCATGGCGAAATTTATATACAGTCTTGGAATCAGTGGAATTGGTTTGGCGAATGCGAAGGTTGTTGTGGCTCATTTTAAGCAGGATTTTGATGCGATTGTAAAAGCAGAGGTGGAAGAGCTAACAGCCATTGAGGGTATTGGTGATGTATTAGCCAAAGCTTTTTATGATTTCTTTCACAATGAGGAGCGCATGCGGGTGGTCCGTGCATTGCTTTCAGAGCTTACGTTTGAAAAGGAAGAGGCAAGTGGTGAGCAAACTTTAGAGAATAAGACCTTTGTGATTACTGGAAGTGTGGAACGATTTGCGAATCGTAATGAATTAAAGGATTATATTGAAAAGTCAGGTGGTAAGGTAACTGGTTCTGTTTCGAAGAATACAGATTACTTAATCAACAATGATGTGAATTCTAACTCGTCAAAAAATAAAAAGGCAAGGGAGCTTAATGTTCCGATTCTTTCAGAGGAGGATTTTATCAAACTTTCTCAAGGAGAAAAATAAGAGGCTTATTCTGATTTTCACAGGAGGCTCGTACAATATTTATAACAATAAGAAAAGAGGATGAAGTATGCCAATTCGTATAGATAATGATTTACCAGTTAAGAAAATATTAGAAGAAGAGAATATATTTGTGATGGATGCGGATCGTGCAATGAGTCAGGATATCCGACCTTTAGAGGTGGTGATTTTAAATCTAATGCCATTAAAGGAGGATACGGAACTACAGTTGTTGCGCAGTCTTGCCAATACACCGTTACAGGTGAATATTTCATTTATCCGAACGGGAAGCTATGAGTCAAAGAATGTAGCGAGAAAGCATTTAGAGCGTTTTTATACAACCTTTGACGATATTAAGCATCGCCGTTTTGATGGAATGATTATTACCGGTGCACCGGTGGAAAAGCTAGAGTTTGAAGAGGTGGAGTATTGGAGCGAGTTAACAAAGATTATGGATTGGTCGGAGAAAAATGTCACCTCTACTTTACATATCTGTTGGGGAGCTCAGGCAGGGCTATATTATCGATATGGTGTGAGAAAGTATGATTTGCCTAAGAAGCTATCGGGCATTTATGAACACTATCCAATTCACAAAAAAACACCATTGGTCCGTGGTTTTGATGACACATTTTTTGTACCACAATCACGCTATACAGGGGTAAGTAAAGAGGATATTGTTGCCAATGATAAGCTAGAGATTGTGTCGGAAAGTGTTGTGACAGGTCCGTACTTGATTATTGCGGAAGAAGGAAAGAATATATTTGTGACGGGTCATCCCGAGTACGATACAATGACCTTGGATCAGGAATATAAGAGGGACTTGGATAAAGGAATTCAACCTGATATTCCATGTAATTATTATCCGGAGGATGATGCAACGAAGAAACCGGTGAAGTCGTGGAGATGTCATGCTAACACCTTGTATTTTAATTGGCTCAATTACTATGTATATCAGGTTACGCCATATGTGTTGTAAAGGGGAAGCGAAAAGCTTCTTCTTTTTTTCTTGAAAAGGTTTTCAAATGATGAATATTATTGTATAATATGGTAGTATTTTTGTGTCTCAATATAACGTAGATAAAACATTTAAACTGGGGGATATAGTTTTTATGTGGTATGTAGTAGATTATGAGGTCTGCGCAGCAGTTTTTTTACTGGTATTAATATTGGTGACAGTATTTAAAAAGCGCTATGGCGATTATCAGTCCAAAATATATCAAGTATATTTGGTGCTTATTTTTGTCAACCTGTGCTTAGATATTATTACCTGTTATACAATTACATATTATGAAACGGTTCCGTATTGGTTGAACTACATATTGAATGCCTTATTTTTAATGGGGCAGTTTATGATTCCTACCTTGCTGATGGTGTATGTTCATTTGAATGTTGTTAAGGTGTTTAATGTGAATGCACTAATGTGGAAATGGGCATTTTTTCCGCCGGTCTGGGGGTGCTTTTTGATCCTTACGAATTACTGGACAAAAGCAATCTTTTACTTTGATGAGTTGGGTTATCATCATGGAAAGTACCATTGGTATCTTTATGGAAATGCGATTATTTGTGCAGTTGGTACGGTGTTATATGTGATTCGTGCGAAGGACTATTTGAAGAAAAGACAGTGTATTATGGTGTTTAATTTTATTGTGGCTGGGTTAGTACCTACCCTTGTTCAGTATTTTTATCCGAATTATATGTTGTCTGGTGTGGGCACGGCTTTGACCGTTTTTATGATTTATTTGGGAAATGAGAATGAGATAGAGTATGTGGATCGGACTACAGGCGCATTGAACAGAGAGGCCTTGGTGTTCCATATGACAGAGTCCCGAACGAAAAAAAATCCTATGCAGATATTTGTGATTGCATTGGATAATTTTAAGATTGTCAATGAAATGTACGGTATGGAAGGTGGCAATCGGATTATGCAGATGATGGTAGAAGCCTTGAAAGATATATATGATGAGTCTGCTGTTTTCCGACTTGGTGGGGATAATTTTGTTGTTGTAATTGAAGAGAAAACAGAAGGTGCAAAGGAATTAGACAGGATTCGTAAGGTGATTGGAAGAAAATGGATGATTGGAGATGAAGGTGTAGAGTTAAGTGCCTGTGTAGGTCTTGTGCATTCGATCCATCACACGGAAGAGGATTTCTTCAATGCGATGGAGTATTCAATCGCTCAGGCAAAACAGATAGGTAAGGGACAGTTCTTTGAAGTTGGTGAGGATGATGTAAAGGATATGTCCCGGAAAGCTGCAATCGAACAGGCTTTGATGGAAGCTATCGAATCAGGTCATTTTGAAGTGCATTATCAACCGATTTATGATTCACACAAGAAGACTTTTCATTCGATGGAAGCTTTGGCAAGATTACGTGTAGATGACTTTGGGTATGTTTCACCAGAAGAGTTTATTCGTATTGCAGAACAGAATGGAACCATTGTTCAGATTGGCTTGCTGGTGCTTGAAGAGGTGTGCCAATTTATCAAACAATATAATCTTAAAGATAAAGGGATTGAGTTTGTAGAGGTGAATTTATCCACCGTACAATGTATGCAGGATACAATTTATGAAGATATTACTGAGGTGTTAGAGCGCTATTGTATTCCACCAGAGATGATTAATCTGGAAATCACAGAGAGTGCTGCGGCATATTCGGATGATTTATTGATTCGTAATATGGCACGTATTTCTTTGACCGATATTACATTTTCGTTGGATGATTATGGTTCTGGTTATTCCAATGTCAATTATTTGGTTGATTTACCATTTTCTATGGTTAAGATTGACAAGTATCTTGTGTGGGCAGCTATGAAAAAGGTTACTTCTCGCAAGGTGTTGGAAAATATAATAAAAATGTTTAAAGCAATTGACTTGAAAGTGGTTGCGGAAGGCATTGAGGATATGGAAATGGCGCAGATGGTCATAGATATGGGTGCAGATTATTTGCAGGGATATCATTTTTCAAAGCCTGTTGCCAAAGAGATGCTAGTGGAACGCTTGACAGACGAATACTTGTCTAAGGTTATGAATGCATAGAAGCTATTCATAGTAAAGGGCAAAGGATTGCAAAATGGAGGCATTATGGTATGAAGAAAAAGGCAGGACTTACCATTCGAAAAAAGATGTTTATTAGTTATATTTCGGTTACATTGTTATTGATTGCAACTGGAATAATTGGCATTTTTTATGTTGGAAGAGTGTATAACAATGGACGAGATATCTATGAGAATAATATAAAAGCGGTAGAGTGTCTGAAATCCATTAGTGAGAATTTGAAAGAACTGGATAAATGTATCTTTCATTTGATTGTTGCGGAAAAGTGGCAGTATGAAGAGGAATGTGGTGATAAAATAGATGCTTTGATTGCTGATAATGTTTCTTTACTAGAGGCTTATTCTAAGTTCGAAATCACGGATAAAGAAAAGGAATTGTATGAGCAGGGAAAGGCTAGTGTGTTAGAATATCATGAGCAGGTTGATCGGCTTATCAAAGCTACTCAACTGGAAAATGAAGCAGACACCATGAAGATGTATCAAGAAGATTTACTTCCGATTGCCAATAGCACGAACGAACTGATTGAAACTGCGGTAGATGTGGCAATCGACCAGGCAAAGCAGGCAAATGCGGATAATCAAAATATATATAATGAAATAATATGGATTATCTGTTTTTTTATGTTGATAGCAGTTATAATCGCCATTATAATTTCGTATAGGATGAGTAGTTATATTTTATCGAAGCTTAAGTCGATTCAGATGATGGCGAAGAGAATGTCAGAATACAATGTTTCGGATGATATCGAAACATTTGAGAATGATGAGTTTGGCGCAACGGTTGAGGCATTGAACGAATCACAGTTTATGGTTCGGGAGTTGTTGGATAAAATTATCAGTGAGTCCGCTGTTATCAGTAATATGGGTGAAGAGGTTTCTTTAGCGGTGCGCAAGTCAGAACAGAGAATTGAATATGTAAATGTGCGCATATTAGAATATGAGAAGTTGGCAAATCAAGTAGAAGAGCATGTGAAAGAAGTAGTTCACGGACGTGATATGTCTGAGGAGGAAGAGAGGACCATAAACCAAATTCGTGATATGCTAGAGGAGGCAAAAGAGATTCGTGAGTCGGCAAGAAAGGAGCTTAGCAGCATTGCGACCTATCTAGAACAAATCGGAATTACATCGGATTATCAAAACGAGATTGCTAATAATCACAAAGAACAGGTTAAGAAATTTAAGGTAAAGGAAAGAGAGGATTAAATGATGCAGATGGAGCAGTTACAAAAAGATATGATTGCAGCAATGAAGGCGAAGGATAAGACTAGAAAGGATGCGATTTCTGCATTGATTTCAGCTATTAAGAAGGTAGCGATTGATGAAGGTTGCAGAGAGGATATTAAAGAAGAGCTTGTGAATAGGGTTATCCTTAAAGAATTGAAGACAGTTAAGGAACAGTTGGATAGTTGTCCTGCTGATCGTACAGATTTGTTGGAGGATTATCAGGCAAGATACGATATAATGAATGAATACGCACCAGCTATGATGAGCGCGGAGGAAGTGAAAGCCTTTATTACAGAGAAGTTCGCAGAGGTTGTTGCTTCTAAGAATAAAGGCATGATTATGAAAAATGTTATGCCTGAGTTAAAAGGCAAGGCGGATGGAAAGGTTATCAATGAGGTTGTGGGCGAGCTTTGCAAATAGACTTTACAAATGGCGGGATGCTTGTTAAACCGAAACATACCACGATTCCAATCAACAATAGTATCTGTTGATTGATGAGTTGTTTGGTTTGTATAATTTGGTATAGATAATAAAAAGCCGCACCAAGAATCGTGAAAGTACATCCGGGCAGGAAAATACTATCAAAAAAATGTAGTTGAAATGTAACTTGTTTTTGAACTTTGTGAAGACATGCGAATGTTAAAAATAAATAGCTGACAAATAATCCTATGGTATATCCGAACATCCCAAGTGTTGGTATTGCAAGCTGAATGAAGCTGATGCGGATGATGGTGGCAATCATTGTGTATAACAGGTTAGAGGTTGCGTATCCAAGTCCATTTAAAATGCTGGCAAGGGTTGTGGCGAGATAGATAAGTGGGCATAGGAAGGAAAGCTGGTATAGATATGTACCAGCTTCTTTATTTTGGAAAAGTAAAAATCCAATATCCTCTCCAAAAATATAGAAGGTGATAAAAGAAAATACTCCTATTAGTAGGCAAAAGTGCATACTTTTTTCGCAAAGCTTAGAGAGGTATCCTTTTTCTAGATTTGATTGGGCTGAAGATACTGCTGGTAACAACATTGTAGACAGGGCGTTGGTAATGGTAGATGGAAACATGATAAAAGGGAATGCCATGCCGGTAAACACACCATAGTGGGTAAGGCTTTCGGTGGAACTGTTGTAAAAGAGTAAAAGTGCAGATGGAATCATAATGGATTCAAGACTCTGTAAGGTTGTAAGCGAAAGTCTGTTTGTGGTTAATGGAATCGAATTTTTCAAAAAAATATGAATGCACTTTTCTTGATGGATTGACGGTGTAGTATAAAGGTATCTGTTTTTGCTTCGATGATGAATAAGAGAGAGTATAGAATACAAGAATGCAATAATCTCACCGATTACGATGCCCCATAACGCGAAAGTTGCATTATAGCTGTTTTTTACACAAATGTAAGTTGCCACTAAGTAAAGTCCAAGCACCTTTGCAACTTGTTCCAAAAAATCAGAAATACCATGTACGCTAGGTTTTTCGAGACCGAGAAAGTATCCGTGAATAGCACCCTTCATTGCCATAAATGGAATTCCATAGCAAACTACTTTAAGACATGGCGTACATTCGGGAGCTTTTAGAATATAAGTGCATAGCCAGTTAGCGTTTTGATACATAATAGTAGCAGTAGTTAAGCCAAGTAATAAATTTAGTATAAAACAGATGCGAAACATGGATTGGACAGTTCCGTATTCCTTACGACTGCTATATTCTGATACAAGCTTGGTTAAGGCTAACTCGCTGCCATAGGTGGTAAAGGAAAATGCAACCATATAAAGAGGAAGAATTAGCTGATAGATTCCCATTTCCGTCGCACCGATTAACCCGGATAGGAATATTCTATTATAGAAACCAATAATACGGGTGGAAAAGCCTGCTATGATTAGAATAAGAGTTCCTTTTATTACGAGATTACTTGTAATGCGTTGTTTTATGTTACGAAGAAAAACGGTATGTTTCATAGCAAGCTCCAATACATTTATTGCTAAAGTATGTATATGTTTATAATAGAAAATTATACCAATAAAGATTATATTAATAAAAAGTAGTTCGTTGTGTATATACTTGACAGAATAAGGAAATACTGATATATTAGCAATGTGATATCCGACTAATTTAGTGGGAATTGAGGTGATGAAGATTGAAATTATCTACAAAAGGAAGATATGGTTTACGTGCAATGATTGATTTGGCGGATTATTCAGAGGAAATGCCCCAATCTATTGCCAATATTGCAGCGAGACAATCCATATCAGATAGTTATTTGGAGCAACTGATGGCAAAATTGAAAAAAGCTGGATTGATAGAAAGTATTCGAGGTGCGCAGGGTGGTTATGTGCTTGCGAAAAATAGTAGTGAGATTAGTGTTGGGGATATCCTGCGAGCGTTGGAGGGAGATTTGATTCCTGTGAAATGCTCTGAATTGGATGGAAATAGTGAGTGTTCGGGTAGTGATTGTTGCGTGACCAAACATGTTTGGAAACGAATTAATGACAGCATCCAAGAGGCTGTAGATGGTATATGTTTGAGTGAGCTTGTGGAGGATAACCGCAAAATAAGAATGAGTGTTGGAAAAGAAATGAATAAATGTGATGTTTAGTGATAAAATTTATTAGAAATGGAAGAAAGTGTGCAATGTAGGCACTTTATATAGTTGGAATGGAAAGAAAAGAGGAATGAAATTATGGAAGAAAAACGTTTTATTTATTTGGATCATGCGGCAACGACGCCTGTGAGACCGGAAGTTGTGGAGACTATGCTCCCATATTTCACAAAGGAGTTTGGTAATCCTTCTAGTGTGTATTCGTTTTCACAGAAGAACAAGGTGGTTATTACAGAATGTAGAGAGCGCATCGCAAAAAGCCTGAATGCAAAAAGCAATGAAATTTATTTCACTGCTGGTGGCACCGAGTCAGATAACTGGGCACTGAAAGCTACAGCGGAGGCTTACGAGAAGAAAGGAAAGCATATTATTACAACAAAAATAGAGCATCATGCTATTTTGCATACGGCAAAGAGTCTAGAAGACAAGGGCTTTGAGGTGACCTATTTAGATGTGGATGAGAATGGTGTGGTAAAGCTTGAACAGTTGAAACAAGCAATTCGTCCAGATACGATTTTAATATCGGTTATGTATGCCAACAATGAAATTGGTACAATTCAACCGATAAAAGAAATTGGTAAAATTGCAAAAGAACATGGAATTCTTTTCCATACAGATGCAGTACAGGCTTATGGGCAGGTGCCAATCGATGTGGATGAATGTAATATTGATATGCTAAGTGCCAGTGGTCACAAGTTAAATGGTCCGAAAGGAATTGGATTTTTGTATATCCGTACAGGCTTAAAACTTCGCAACTTTGTGCACGGTGGTGCACAGGAACGTTCTAGACGTGCAGGAACGGAAAATGTGACGGGTATCGTTGGCTTGGCAAAGGCAGTAGAAATCGCGTTTGACACAATGAGGGAGCGCACAGAAAAAGAAGTAGAGATGAGAGAACATTTAATCGAGCGTATTATGCAGGAAATTCCGTATGTGCGTTTGAATGGTCATCGAAAAGACAGACTTCCGAATAATGTGAATATCAGTTTTCAATTTATTGAAGGTGAGTCCTTGTTGATTATGTTAGATATGGCAGGGATTTGTGCATCGTCAGGTTCGGCCTGCACATCTGGCTCCCTTGACCCTTCGCATGTGTTGCTTGCAATCGGACTACCACATGAGATTGCTCATGGTTCTCTTAGACTTACGGTAGGAGATGAGAATACGATGGAGGAGATGGATTACGTTGTAGAACAAGTGAAGACGATTGTACAGAAGCTTCGTGATATGTCACCTTTGTATGAGGACTTTATGAAAAAGAATAGATAAATGTTTTGAATGATATTATAATGTGATACGCGTTAAATGACGCAAGGAGGAATACAATATGTATAGTGAAAAAGTAATGGATCATTTTACAAATCCGCGAAATATGGGAGAAATAGAGAATGCCAGTGGTGTTGGAACGGTTGGTAATGCAAAATGTGGAGATATTATGCGCATCTATTTTGATATAGATGAGAATCAGGTGATCCAGGATGTGAAGTTTAAAACCTTTGGCTGTGGAGCTGCGGTAGCAACAAGCTCTATGGCAACAGAGCTTGTAAAAGGAAAGACAATTTATGAGGCGTTACAGGTTACCAATAAGGCAGTTATGGAGGCTTTAGATGGACTTCCACCAGTGAAGGTACACTGCTCTTTGTTAGCGGAGGAAGCGATTCATGCGGCTCTTTGGGATTATTGCGAGAAAAATGACATTAAGATTGAAGGTTTGTCAAAACCGAAAAATGATATAAGTGAAGAGGAAGAAGAAGAGGTTTATTAAGTGCTATATAAGGATGAGAAATCGTGTTTATTTGCATATTAATGTTGTATATGTCTGATTTGGAGGACAGAATATGAAGAAAAAAGTTGCAATTGGTATGTCCGGAGGAGTAGACTCCTCTGTTGCGGCTTATTTGCTAAAGGAACAGGGCTATGATGTTATAGGTATTACTATGCAGATATGGCAGGATGAAGATCCGCTTGTATCTGCAGAAAATGGTGGTTGCTGTGGATTGTCTGCGGTGGATGATGCTAGAAGAGTAGCAGATATGCTGGATATCCCTTATTATGTTTTGAATTTCAAACGTGAATTTAAAAAAAATGTAATCGATTATTTTATGAATGAGTATATGCATGCGAGAACACCCAACCCCTGTATTGCGTGTAACCGGTATGTGAAATGGGAAGCTTTGTTGCAGCGTGCAATGGAGCTTGGTTGTGATTATATTGCAACAGGTCATTACGCAAGAGTTTGTAAGCTTTCTAATGGAAGGTTTGCATTGCGAAAATCTGCAACGGTTCGTAAGGATCAGACTTATGCTTTATATAATTTAACACAGGAACAGCTTTCACGTACCCTGATGCCAGTCGGTGAATACGAAAAAGAAGAGATTCGTAAGATTGCACAAGAGATTGGCTTACTGGTGGCAGATAAAAAGGATAGTCAGGAAATCTGTTTTATACCGGATAATGATTATGCGTCATATATAAAAACTGAAACCGGGATAGATTTTCAGGAAGGTAACTTTGTGGACCTTCAGGGAAATGTATTGGGAAAGCATAAAGGAATTATACATTATACGGTCGGACAAAGAAAAGGGCTGGGGTTATCATTAGGTGCGCCTGCATTTGTGGTAGAACTTCGCCCGGAAAGCAATGAAGTTGTGATTGGAACCAATCAAGATACATTTCATAGTAGTTTGCTTGCGAATCAAGTTAATTTTATGTCGGTGGCAGATATTGAGGATGAGATGAAGGTAACCGCTAAGATTCGTTACTCTCATCAGGGTGCAGAGTGTATTGTGAAGAGGATAAATGGGGAGCAGGTGCTTTGTCATTTTGCCGAGCCGGTTCGGGCAATTACACCGGGACAAGCGGTTGTATTTTACCAGAATGATATAGTTGTTGGCGGTGCAACGATTATAAAAGCATCGGAATAGAATTGGCCGAGGGGAATTTTTGCGGTGAATGGGATGATAGAAAGTGATTTGTGTTTTAAAAGAATGTATTGTATAATGGAAAGGATGTTTTTGAGAGATTAAGAAAAGGGTGTCAGTGTAATGTATGTAGAGAATATTTTAGATTTGATTGGCAATACGCCGTTGGTTAGTTTAAAACAGACGACAGGACTTAACATTTTTGCAAAGGCGGAATTTTTGAATCCGGGTGGTTCCATTAAGGATCGAATTGCAAAGAATATGTTGGATGTGGCAGAACAGGAAGGAAAATTGAAACCAGGAATGACGATTATAGAGCCTACATCAGGCAATACCGGTATTGGGTTAGCGTTATGTGGTATTCGAAAGGGGTATCCTGTTATTATCGTGATGCCGGAAAATATGAGTGAAGAGCGCAAGAAAATTATCCGTGCCCTTGGTGCAGAACTTGTATTGACTCCGGCAGAGTTATCCATTGGTGGTTGTGTGGATAAGGCAAATGAAATATATAACAGTAGTGATAAGTATTTTATGCCACAACAATTTCAAAATCCAGCTAATCCGGATATTCATTATACGACTACTGGTCCTGAAATATGGGAGCAGATCGAGGGTAAGGCAGATATTTATGTATCGGGTATTGGAAGTGGTGGAACTCTTCAGGGGGTTGGAAAATACTTGAGAGAAAAGAATCCGGATTGTAAGATTGTAGCGGTAGAACCTAAGAATGTTTCTGCGCTATTGGGACACGAGCCGGGTTTACATCAGATTCAAGGAATTGGAGATGGTTTTGTGCCGGATGTGTTGGATGTCGATATGATTGATGATATTGTGGAAGTAACAGATGAGGATGCAATAGCGACTGCCAGAGAGCTTGCAAAGGTGCAAGGACTTCTGTGTGGAACCAGTTCTGGAGCAAATGTGTGGGCTGCAAAAAAGATGGCAGAAAAGTATGGAAAAGATAAGGTGATTGTAACCGTTTTGGCAGATCGAGTGGAACGTTATTTTAGTACAAGTTTGATTTAGTGAAATGAATCACGACTACTTGTCAGGACTGTGAAGGCTTGCAAGATGGATGAGTGCATTATTTTTGCTTGATAACATATAGTTAGGAGGAGTATTATGACAAAAATAGATATTATTTCAGGTTTTTTAGGAGCCGGAAAGACGACTTTAATCAAAAAATTGATTGAGGAAGGATTTCAAGGAGAAAAGCTTGTATTAATTGAGAATGAGTTTGGTGAAATCGGAATTGATGGTGGATTTTTGAAGGATGCAGGAGTTCAGATTAATGAGATGAATTCAGGTTGTATTTGTTGTTCGCTAGTGGGTGATTTTGGCGAAGCTTTAAAGCAAGTGTTAACGGATTACACACCGGATCGTATTATTATTGAGCCATCTGGTGTTGGTAAGCTATCGGATGTGATGAAAGCTGTTGCAGATATGGAGGAAACTGATATTGTGATTAATTCTGCATCGGCGGTAGTAGATGCACAGAAGTGCAAAATGTATATGAAGAATTTTGGAGAATTCTTTAATAATCAGATTGAAAATGCTGGCACAATCATTTTAAGTAGAAGTCAAAAAATGAAGGAAGATAAATTGGAACTGGTTGTTGCGATGTTAAAAGAACATAATGAGAAGGCGACTATTATCACTACAGCTTGGGATGATATTGATGGTAAGCAGATTGTAGCTGCAATGGAAAAAGAGAAATCTTTAGTGGAAGAGTTGATGGAAGAGGCTAAGGTATGTCCAACTTGCGGACGCGTTCATGATCACCATCATGATCACGACCACGAGCATCACCACGAGGATGAGTGTTGTCACCATCATGACCATGACCACGAGCATCACCACGAGGATGAGTGTTGTCACCATCATGACCACGACCATGAGCATCACCACGAGGATGAGTGTTGTCACCATCATGACCATGACCATGAGCATCACCACGAGGATGAGTGTTGTCACCATCATGACCATGAGCATCACCATCATCATCATGCGGATGATGTGTTTACCAGTTGGGGAGTTGAGACGCCTCACAAGTATGAAAAGAGTGAAATGGAACGTATTCTTAAGGTACTTGCTGATGGTGAAAATCAAGAGTTTGGTATCATTTTGCGTGCCAAGGGAATGGTTCCGGATACAGAAGGCGGTTGGATTTACTTTGATTTAACTCCAGAAGAGTATGAGTTGAGAAGTGGACAGCCAGATGTTACGGGTAAGCTTTGTGTGATTGGTAGCGGTTTGAATGAGGATAAGATAGCAAAATTATTTCACGTTTAGGATTATATAAGAAAGGACCCGTTGTTCAAATGGAGGAATAGCGGGTTTCTTTGAATAGAGTAGGAAGGAAGCGTAGATATGAGAAAGCAGGAAAAAGAAATTCCGGTATTTGTCTTTATGGGATTTTTGGAATCTGGAAAGACACAGTTTTGTAGTGAAACTTTGATTGACCGCAATTTTACAGAAGGAGATCCTACCCTTTTGATTGTTACGGAAGAGGGAATCGAGGAATATGAAGAAGAAGAGCTAAAAAAACGCAATATTTCAGTGGTGTATTTAGAAGAAGAGGATATTAATACAGAAAAGCTTTTGGATTTGCAGGACGAGTATAATCCGCAGGCCGTTATGATTGAATATAATGGAATGTGGCAATTGGATAAATTGTTTTCAATCCGTGTGCCAAAAGGATGGACGATTGTTCAGGTCATTACATTGATTGATGCCACTACATTTACAGTGTATAATAATAATATGAAATCATTAATGCTTGAGCATATACAAAATGCAGATATGGTAGTATTTAATCGTTGTACAGATGCTTCGGATATTAATACGATGCGTATGGCTGTTAAAACGGTAAACCGTCGCGCGCAGATTGTGTTTGAAAATGTGAATGGACAGGCGCAGGTAGATAACGGTGAAATGGAAATTCCTTATGATATGGATGCGGATGTAATTGAGATAGCAGATGAGGATTACGGAATTTTCTATATTGATGCGTCAGATAATCCTGTAAAATATATCGACAGGGTTGTGAAGTTTAAAGGACAAGTGTATTGTCCACCACAGTATAAAGGAAAAGCCTTCGTACCCGGTCGTTTTGCGATGACCTGTTGTGCAGAAGATATTACTTTTTTAGGTTTTAAATGTGTAACTTTAGAAACTGCGAATCTGAAGGATAGAGAATGGGTGACAGTAACTGCTAAGGTTAAGTGTGAGTTTTATGAGGAATTTGATGGAGACGGACCGGTTCTGTATCCGCAAAAGATTGAAAAGGCAGAGAAGCCGGAGGAAGAGGTGGTGTATTTCTAATATTAAATAAGGAACACGGAAAGAAATGATTCTGTCTAAACATAATAAGTTTGAGTTTTGAAAGGAGAATAGAAGATGGCATTGAATGATTTTTTGGATAAGGTGATGGAGAAATCCTCGAATGCGGTTGACAAGGCAAAGGATACAACAAAGAGACTTGCTACTGTAAATGAATTAAAGGGAAAGATTCGCGGATATAACAATGATAAGAATAAGTTATTTACTCAAATTGGTATGGACATTTATATTGCAAAGAAGCAGGATGAGTCGATAGATGATAAAATCGATGAGTTTGTTTCGCAGGTGGATACATTGAATGTTCGTATCAAGAATTTACAAGAAAAGTTGGCTTTAGTCGAGGCAGAAGAGTAAGATTTGCTTGTTGACAAAACAACATATATTCAATATAATTTTAATAATAATAGACTCATATAGTACTATGAGTCTATTATTGTGTGCTTATAATAATGCAAAGAAAGGGCTGTTATAAGTACAGTGGATTTGGATAACATAGTAGGAGATTATAACAGAAGAAAGAGGTATGTAATGGCTACAGGAATTATTGGAACCGGAAGCTTTTTGCCACCAACAATTATTGATAACGATGAGTTGGCAAAGCTTGTAAAGACAAATGATGAATGGATTAGAGAGCATACGGGTATTGTGGAACGACACATTGCAACAGACGAGACTACATCCTATATGGGAGCAGAGGCTTCACTTGCAGCAATTGAGAATGCGGGTATTGACCCGAAGGAGATTGATTTGATTGTGTTTGCAACACTTTCAGGGGAACGTGCAACACCGAGTATGTCTTGTATTGTACAGGACAAGATTGGTGCTACCAATGCAACATGTTTTGATATTAATGCTGCATGTTCTGGTTTTGTATATGCGTTTCAGACGGCTGATGCATACATTAGAGCTGGTTTTGCAAAAACAGCCCTAATCATCGGTGCAGAGACACTTTCTAAGATGGTGGATTGGAAAGATCGTTCTACCTGTATTTTGTTTGCGGATGGTGCTGGTGCAGCAATTGTAAGAGATACGGGTCGAGGTGTAATTAGTAGCGTTACATTGAGTGATGGTAGTAAGGGTATGTCCTTGAAATGTAAGGAACGTTCTACTAGAAACTTCCTTAATAAGAAGCAGGAGGACAAGCATTATATTCAGATGATTGGACCAGACATATTTAAGTTTGCAGTTCGTAAGGTTCCAGCATGTATTGATGTATTGTTAGAGAGAGCCAATTTAACAAAAGAGGATGTGGATTACTTTGTGTTACATCAAGCAAATGCAAGAATCATTTCTTCTGTTTCCACCAAAATGGGAGTTCCTATGGAGAAGTTCCCTATGAATGTAGATCATTGTGGTAATACATCGAGCGCATCAATACCAATTTTACTGGATGAGATGAATCGTGAGGGTATGTTAAAGCAGGGAGACAAGATTGTAATCTGTGGCTTCGGTGGTGGTTTGACATGGGGAGCACAGTTGATTGAGTGGTAAGTAATGGTTTGAGAATAAAGGATAAGGAGAATTACGAAATGGGCAAAGTTGCATTTATGTTCCCAGGACAGGGTGCGCAGTACGTTGGTATGGGAAAAGAATTCTACGATAATAACGAAAAGAGTAAAGCTATTTTCGAAACTGCTTCTAAGGCAACAGGTCTTGATATTGAAGCCATTTGTTTTGAAGAAAATACAGATATTAATATTACAGAATATACACAGATTGCAATGCTTACCGCAGAGGTTGCCATGATGCAGGCTGTGTTAGATTTGGGAATTAAGCCGAATGTAACAGGTGGTTTATCTCTTGGTGAATATTCTGCATTAGTTGCATCAGGCGTGATGGATTTTGAAGATTGTGCGAAGGTGGTTCGTAAGCGTGGTATCTATATGCAGGATGAGGTTCCAGCAGGTGAAGGTGCTATGGCTGCTGTCATTGCCTTAGACGCAGATAAGATTTTAGAGGTTTGTGAACAGGTAGATGGAATTGTTGGTATTGCAAACTATAACTGTCCAGGCCAGATTGCTATTTCTGGCGAAAAGGCCGCAGTAGAAAAGGCTTCTGAATTGTTGAAGGAGGCAGGTGCAAAGAGATGTATTCCTTTAAATGTTAGCGGACCATTCCATTCCCCTATGCTTGTAGGTGCTGGTGAGAAGCTTGCAAAGGAATTAGAAAATGTGGAAATTCATGACATTGCTATTCCTTATGTAACAAATGTAACTGGTGATTTCGTAGCCGATAAGAATGAGGTTAAGGATTTACTTGCCACACAGGTTTCGAATTCAGTTAAGTGGATTCAATGTGTAGAAGCAATGCTTCGTGACGGTGTAGACACATTTGTTGAGATAGGGCCAGGAAAGACATTATCTTCTTTTGTTAAGAAGATTAACAAAGAGGTTACAATTGTAAATGTAGATAAGTATGAAGATTTAGAGAAGGTGAAAGAGGTATTTGGTCTCTAAGAAGGAGGATGCTATGTTAACAGGAAAAGTTGCATTGGTAACTGGTGCAAGCCGTGGAATTGGAAAGTGCACAGCGATTACTCTTGCCTCTTATGGAGCAACCGTAATTGTAAACTATAATGGAAATAAGGAAAAGGCAGAAGAGGTTGTTGCTGAGATTACTGCAAATGGCGGAAAAGCGGTTACATATTGTTGTAATGTATCTGATTACGAGGCAGTAGAGAATATGATGAAGGATATTGTAAAGGAGCATGGTTCTTTGGATGTTCTTGTTAATAATGCAGGAATTACAAAGGATGGTCTTTTGATGAAGATGTCTGAGGCTGATTATGATGCGGTTCTTGATACAAACCTAAAGGGAACCTTTAATTGTATTAAGCATATTTCGCGTCAGATGTTAAAGCAGAAGTCTGGTCGAATTATTAACCTTTCGAGTGTGGTTGGTGTATATGGCAATGCGGGTCAGGTTAATTACTCTGCATCTAAGGCTGGTGTGATTGGTATTACAAAGTCTGTTGCAAAGGAATTAGGTTCAAGAGGAATTACGGTCAATGCAGTGGCTCCTGGATTTATTGTAACGGAGATGACAGATGCGATGCCGGAGGATGCAAAGAAACAGGTTGCGGAGCACATTGCTATGAAGCGCTTAGGGGATGTGAAGGATGTTGCGGAAATGGTAGCATTTTTGGCTTCTGATAAGGCAGCTTATGTAACTGGACAGGTTATCTGTGTAGATGGTGGAATGTCGATGTGATTACATTCAGAGCCATACATGAGATAAATGTGAAGCATTTTCGAATGGGCTTTGAACGTGTTTTGATTAAAATGATGATGTAAAAAGGAGTATGTTATGAGACGAGTTGTTGTGACAGGAATGGGTGCAATTACACCAATTGGCTTAAGTGTAGATGAGTTTTGGAAAAGTGTTAAGGAAAGTAAGGTTGGTATTGGTCCAATTACGAAATTCGAGCCGGGTGACTTTAAGGTACACTTAGCGGCGGAGATTAAGGATTTTGTTGCAAAAGACTTTATGGATGCAAAGGCTGCAAAGAGAATGGAAGAGTTTGTTCAGTACGCAGTTGCAGCTACGAAGGAGGCTATGGAGCATGCTGGACTTGATATGGAAAAGGAAGATCCATATCGTGTAGGTATTGCTATGGGTTCTGGTACAGGAAGCTTGCAGACGATTGAACGTAACGTATATCGCATTCAGTCTAAGGGAATTAACCGTATGGAGCCATTAGCAGTTCCTTTGATGATTTCTAATATGGCTGCTGGTAATGTATCTATTCAGTTTGGTTTAAAGGGTAAGTCGATTAATGTTGTAACGGCGTGTGCATCAGGAAATCATAATATTGGTGAAGCCTATCGTACCATTCAGTATGGTGACGCAGATGTTATGATTGCTGGTGGTGCAGAAGCAGCGGTTTGTCCGGTAAGTATGGGTGGCTTTCATGCGTTGACAGCACTTAACACAACAGATGATCCAACCCGTGCGTCAATCCCATTTGATAAGGATAGAGCTGGTTTTGTTCTTGGTGAGGGTGCCGGCGTTGTCGTACTTGAAGAATTAGAGCATGCAAAAGCAAGAGGAGCTAAGATTTTGGCTGAGGTTATTGGATATGCAGCTACTTCTGATGCATATCATATTACTTCTCCTGCTGAGGATGGAATGGGTGCTGCGAATGCTATGATTTTTGCTATGAAGGATGCTGGAATTGAGCCTTTAGATGTAGATTACATCAATGCACATGGTACATCGACACATCACAATGATTTGTTTGAAACAAGAGCGATTAAGATTGCTATGGGTGATGCTCAGAATAAGCCGCTTATTAGCTCTACAAAGTCTATGGTAGGACATTTGCTAGGTGCAGCAGGTGGTGTTGAATTTATTACTTGTGTGAAGTCCATTCAGGATGGATATATTCATGAAAATGTTGGTCTTCGCGAGTTGGATGACCCGGAAGAGTTCTCTTTGAACTATGTTAAGGATCAGGGTGTAAATATGGATGTCAATGTATGTATGTCTAACTCATTAGGTTTTGGTGGACACAATGCAACTCTTATCGTGAAGAAGTATACAGAATAGTAGTAAATTGTATGGTAAGCAAGCGTTTTTCGCTATACATTTTACGAATCTTTTGTTAAAATACAATATGTGAGTGAAGAAAAAGGCTCTTATTTCAGATATATGAAGTAATGTGCCTTTTTCTTTCATACATGTAAGCAGTCCTGACCTGGAGATTGGCAGGGTGCAAACGAATTATATTACATATCATTTAGGAGGATGAAATTATGGAATTAGATATTAAACAGATTATGGAGATTATACCTCATAGACAACCGTTTCTTTTGATTGACAGAGTGACAGAGTTGGTTCCAGGACAGTCAATAAAAGGATATAAGAATTTATCTTACAATGAGCCTTTTTTTGCTGGTCATTTTCCAACAGAGCCAGTTATGCCAGGTGTACTTCAGATTGAGGCGTTGGCACAGCTTGGTGCGGTGGCTGTTTTGTCTATGGAAGAGAATAAGGGAAAGATTGCTTATTTTGCAGGTGTAAAGGAAGCAAAGTTTAAACAGAAGGTTGTTCCTGGTGACCGTTTGGATTTGGAATGTGAAATTATCAAAATTAAAGGTCCATTGGGAATCGGAGCAGTAAAGGCCTCTGTAAATGGAAAACTTGCGTGCAAAGCTGAAATTTCATTTATGATAGGTTAAGGGTTATGAGAGTGTATATTAGATTAGAAAAAGTGATATATGCATTTATCATTTTAATTGGTATCGTTGTATTTGTTTATTTTGCAATGCGTACAATTCAGCAACCGGATGTTGATGTAGAATCAAAGGTTTATTCCGGCACGGCTATGGGTACGGCTGTTAAAAAAACGTTATATATGACAGATATTGAAAGAAGCGAAGAGATTGATAAACTTATCGATGATACTTTGTTAGAGTTAGAACGACAAATTTCTGTACGTGAAGAAAATTCGGAAATTTCAAGGTTGAATCGTATTTATGCGACGGGTGGTATCTTTGAATTGTCGGACAAGGTTAGAGGTTATTTACAACAAGAAATGCAGATTTGTAAGGAGTCAGATGGTGCGCTTTCGATGTGCATTTATCCTGTTTCTTCTTTATGGGGAATTGAGGATGGTGCGAATAGTGTTCCGGATGAAGATGCAATTGAAGAAGCCTTGTCTTATACCGATTTAAACGATGTTGAAATAGTTGACAATGGTGTGATTTTGCAAAGTAATAATATGTCCATTGATTTAGGTGCGGTGGGAAAAGGAATTGCATGTGATGAGGTGATGATGCAGTTAGAAGCATCTGATATCCAAGGGGCTGTTATTTCGATTGGTGGCAGTGTGTTAGCTTATGGAAACAAGGGGGATGGAAAAGAATGGCACATTGGCATTCAGGATCCGAGAGGTGCTGAAGGTGAAGTGCTAGGAATTGTAGATGTGGAAGAAAATACAATGATTTCAACCTCCGGTGATTATGAAAAATATTTTGAAGCAGATGGAAAACGTTATCATCATATTTTTGATCCGGCTACGGGATATCCGGTAGATAATGGATTGATTTCGGTAACTATTATTTGCGATAATGGGTTAATGTCAGATGCTATGTCTACAGCTTGTTTTGTAATGGGATTAGAAAAGGGAATGGCTTACGCGGAGGAAAAGGAAGTAGAGGCTATTTTCGTAACAGAGGATAAAAAGGTGTACATTACAGATGGTTTGAAGAAGCAGTTTCGTTTGCAGACGGAGGAATATGTGATAAGCAAATAATGTGGATTGTGAGTACGTTAGAATGAGAGAGAGAACAAAGCTAAAAAAGGGTGATATCATTATTATAGTTGTTGCGATTGTGTTGGTTCTTGTTCTAGGGACTCTCCTTTATTATCAAGAAAAAGGAAATCTTGTGCATATTATCATTCAGGATAAGACATATACGTATTCTATGTCGGAGGAGCAAAATATTGTGGTATCAGAAATAACAGATTCTCCCTTGGGAGAAAACACGATTTGCATAGAAGCAGGAAGTGTGTATATGAAGTATGCGGATTGCCCGGATCAAATATGCGTAAAGCATAAGGCAATTTCAAAAAATGGAGAAATGATAGTGTGTTTGCCTAATAAAGTATTTATTCAAATAGAAAATGCAAACAGAAATGAGATTGATAATTAATAAGAGGCGCTTATGAAAACAAAAAGAATAACACAATTAGGTATGTTGCTGGCTGTTTCGTTGGTATTATCCTATTTGGAAACGCTATTGCCGGTTGTGGTTGCCGTGCCAGGAGTCAAACTTGGGTTGGCAAATATTATTACAATGTTGCTGTTATATCGAACAAATGCCTGGAATACTTTTTTGTTTATGGGTATGCGTGTGATTCTGTCTGGATTTTTGTTTTCGGGAATATCAGGTATGATTTATAGTATTGCAGGAGGAATCTTTTGCATTGTTGTGATGAGTATAGTAAAACGATTTCCGTTCTTTTCAATAATCGGTGTCAGTATGGCTGGTGCCATTGCTCACAATATCGGACAGGTGGTTGTTGCTGTAATCATTATGGAAAATGTACATTTATTATATTATGCACTGGTGCTTTGCGTTTCGGGAACCTGTAGTGGCTTGTTGATGGGATATATAACAGCGTTGATTTTGAAAAGATATATTGCATTATTTGAGGACTAGCGAAAGACTGGTCCTTTTTTGTTGCAAAAAAGGGGCAAACAATCTAGCAAAAACACGCTAAATGTTGTATAATTAGAACAGTTTTACAATCTACATCTTGTGGGGTGGATTGTTTGATAAGACGTTAACAAAAGGATTGTGAGGTAGTGCCATGGGTTTATTAACATTTACAGGAGGAATCCATCCTTATGATGGTAAGGACCTGTCAAAAGACAAAGCAATCAGTGAGTATCTGCCAAAAGGAGATGCCGTATATCCATTATCTCAGCATATTGGTGCTCCGGCAGCTCCACTTGTAAAAAAGGGCGACAAGGTTTTGGTAGGACAAAAAATTGCTGAAGCGGGCGGATTTGTTTCTGCAAATATTCATTCGGGTGTTTCGGGAACAGTTAAGACGATAGAGCCGCGCATGACAGTTTCTGGCAACAAGGTAGAATCTATTGTGATTGAAAATGATGGCTTGTTTGAAGAAATTGATTTTTCTAAAAACATTAAACCATTGGATGAGATGTATCGCGAGGATGTAAAGGAAGCAATTAAGGAAGCTGGAATTGTTGGTATGGGTGGTGCAGGTTTTCCTACCCACGTTAAGCTTTCTCCAAAGAACGAGGATGCAATTGATACAATTATTGTCAATGGTGCAGAATGTGAACCATATTTAACCTCTGATTATAGAAGGATGATAGAGGTCCCGGAAAAGATTGTTACTGGTCTTCAGATTATTGTGAATTTGTTTGACAATGCCAAAGGTATTATTGCAATCGAGGATAATAAGCCGGATGCAATTAAGAAGCTGCAGGAGTTGACGAAGGATATTGACAATATCACAGTGAATGCAGTGAAGACAAAGTATCCACAAGGAGCGGAGCGGCAGCTAATTTATGCAAATACAGGTAGACAGATTAATTCGTCTATGTTGCCGGCTGATGCGGGGTGTATCGTTCATAATATTGACACAATTGTTGCAATTTACAATGCAATAATTGAAGGCAGACCATTATATGAACGTATAGTGACTGTTACAGGTGATGCAGTAAATGATACCGCAAATTTCAGTGTTCGTTTAGGAACGAATGCACAAGAATTGATTGATGCAGTCGGCGGTTTTAATATTGAGGATCCAGGTAAGATTATATCTGGTGGTCCAATGATGGGAAAAGCAATGTTTACATTAGATGTGCCGATGGTGAAGGGGTCATCTGCATTGTTGTGTTTCCAGGAGGATATTATATCAGCTTTGGAACCATCCAATTGTATTCGTTGTGGCAGGTGTGTTGAGGTATGTCCTGGCAGAGTAATGCCGAATAAGCTTGCAACGTTAGCGGAGCATGGAGATGTAGAAGGTTTTTTAAAGTATGATGGTATGGAATGTTGTGAATGTGGTTGTTGTTCCTTTATATGTCCTGCAAAGCGTCATTTGACACAGATTATCGCTGGTACTCGTAAACAGATTTTAGCGAATAAGAAGAAGTAAGGAGGTGGACATTTTGGAGTATACAATGAAGATTTCTTCGTCTCCACACATTAGAGATAAGGAGACAACTACGAATATTATGGGAAAGGTTATTGTTGCCTTAATGCCTGCCACGATTTTTGGCGTATATAACTTTGGAGTGGATGCGTTAATTACCATTTTGATTACGGTTATTAGTTGCGTTATTTTTGAGGCGGGATACCAGAAATTATTTGGTATTAAGGTGACAATTAAGGACTTGTCAGCAGTATTAACCGGATTGTTGTTAGCACTTAATTTACCGCCTGAGGTTCCGTTTTGGTTACCGGTGATTGGTAGTTTTTTTGCTATCATTGTGGTAAAGCAATTGTTTGGTGGATTGGGACAGAATTTTATGAATCCTGCATTGGGAGCAAGATGCTTTTTACTCATTTCGTTCACAGGTAGAATGACAACCTTTACTTATGATGCGATTACTGCAGCAACTCCGCTTGCGGACTTAAAAGCGGGTGAAAATGTAGATGTGCTGTCTATGGCAATTGGTACAATTCCTGGAACGATAGGAGAGACCTCTGCTATTGCGCTAATTATTGGAGGTTTGTTCCTTATTATTTTGAAAATAATTGATTTTCGAATTCCGCTTTTTTATATTGGGTCCTTTTCCGTGTTTATTATGATATATGCATTGGCGAGTGGACGCGGTTTTGATGTAACCTTTTTATTGGCGCATTTGTTTGGTGGCGGTTTGATGCTTGGCGCCTTCTTTATGGCTACGGATTATGTTACTTCTCCAATTACTCCGTTTGGACGTATTCTGTTTGGTGTATTATTGGGATTGTTGACTTTTTTGTTCCGTATATATGGAGGTTCTGCAGAGGGCGTTTCCTATGCGATTATTATTGGCAATTTGTTAGTGCCGTTAATTGAGCGCATAACGGTTCCGAAATCCTTTGGGAAGGGGGCTGTAAAACATGAGTAGTGAAAGTATTAAGAATACCATTTCTTTGATGGTAATAACCTTGATTGCAGGTTTGTTGTTAGGTGTAGTATATGAGATTACAAAAGAACCGATAGCAACAGAACAAAAGCGTGCGAAGGAAGAAGCATACAAGATGGTTTTTGCTGATGCTGATTCCTTTGAAACCATCGATTTGGACATAGTAAATGTGGAAAAAGCTCTTTTGGATAATGGATATGATGTGACTGTAAATGAAGCAATGAGAGTATTCAATTCATCAGGTGATTTAGCTGGATATGTTTTGACTGTAACTGACCATGAGGGTTATGGTGGGGATATTCAATTTGCAATGGGCGTAAAGTCGGATGGTACGGTGAATGGGATTTCGTTTCTTTCCATTGCAGAAACTGCTGGTCTTGGTATGAAGGCGGCAGAGGATGAGTTTATGAAGCAGTTTGCAGGAAAAAAGGTTGAGAGCTTCCAATACACCAAGAATGGTGCTTCGGCAGATAGTGAGATTGACGCGATTTCTGGAGCGACGATTACTACAAATGCTGTTGTGAATGGTGTAAATGCCGGTCTTTATTATATTAGTACGCTAGAATAGGAGGTAGGAGAATGAGTAAAGCAATAGAACGATTGAAATGTGGTATTATTATAGAAAATCCTACCTTTGTACAGATGCTTGGTATGTGTCCAACTATGGCAGTAACAACATCTGCAATCAACGGTATTGGTATGGGATTGACTACCACAGTAATTTTGATTTTGAGTAATATGATGATTTCAGCACTTCGTAAAGTGATTCCTGATAAAGTACGTATTCCTGCATATATTGTGATTGTTGCATCCTTTGTAACGATTGTGCAGTTCCTGTTACAAGGATTTGTGCCTTCTTTGTATGACAGTCTTGGAATATATATCCCGCTAATTGTTGTTAATTGTATTATTTTAGGTCGTGCAGAAAGTTATGCATCTAAGTATAATGTATGGTTATCTATGTTTGATGGAATTGGAATGGGATTAGGCTTTACAATTGGCTTAACCTCTATTGGTATATTTAGAGAGTTGTTTGGAAATGGAACAGTATTTGGTATTCGCTTGATGCCATCAAGCTATGAACCTATGACTATTTTAATTCTTGCACCGGGTGCATTCTTTGTGTTAGCATGCTTAGTTGCTGTGCAGAATAAGGTTCGAATTGAGAAGGCAAAAAAGGAAGGTTTGGCTATTACAACGTGCGAGAAGGAAGGCGATTGTTCTGCGTGTCCAAATACTCTTTGTGGAGGGAAAACATTTACAACAGAGAGTATCAGACGTGAAAAGGAGGAAGAGTAATGACTCCAAAACGAAAAAGAACGATGTTGCGACATAGAGTTCGTTCCTTACGGAAACATAAGCGTATATTAAAGCAATTGGAACGGAGAAGACGTATCAGTATTAGAGGGCTTCGACTGAGTCAACGCTTGAGATTGGATATGCTGAAAAACAAAGCAATTCGAGCAAAAAGAGCAGCAGAGAGAAAACAAAAGCTGAGTGCAAGGCGGGAAACGGCGAAGTTAAATCGTACCTTGAAAAGGAGGCGAAAAAGATGAATTTATTACTCATAGCAGTAGGCGCTGCATTGGTGAATAATGTTGTATTAAGTCAATTCCTAGGCCTGTGTCCATTTATTGGAGTATCCAAAAAGGTGGATACTGCTGCTGGGATGGGTGCTGCGGTGATTTTTGTTATTACGATTGCATCCGCTGTGACAAGCTTGATTTATACATTTATTTTGGAAAAATTAGGCATTACTTATTTGCAAACGATTGTATTTATTTTAGTGATTGCTGCTTTGGTGCAATTTGTGGAAATGGTATTGAAAAAGACAATGCCAGCATTGTATTCGGCGTTGGGCGTTTATCTTCCGTTGATTACAACAAACTGTGCAGTTTTAGGTGTGGCACTCATTAATGTGCAGAAGTCGTATGATTTTGTGACATCGGTTGTAAATGGATTTGGCACTGCTGTTGGTTTTACAGTTGCAATTGTCATCATGGCAGGTATCAGAGAAAAAATTGAGTATAATGATATTCCGGAATCCTTTAAAGGAACCCCGATTGTGTTAGTGACAGCGGGCTTAATGGCGATGGCATTCTTTGGTTTTTCCGGATTAATCAAATAAGGAGGATGATGGTATGGATATGGTATCGATTTTAATCGCTATGGCGGTTGTTGGTGGTACAGGTATTATAATCGGAATCCTTCTTGGTATTGCAGGTGAGAAATTTGCGGTTGAAGTAGATGAGAAGGAGATTGCGGTAAGAGAGTGCTTGCCAGGGAATAACTGTGGTGGTTGTGGTTATCCGGGATGTGACGGTTTAGCAACTGCAATTGCAAAGGGTGAAGCACCGGTAAATGCATGTCCGGTAGGTGGAGATTCTTGTGCGCAGGCAATTGGTAAAGTTATGGGTGTTGATGCGACTGGTTCGGTTCGAATGACTGCCTATGTAAAATGTGCGGGTACCTGTGAAAAGGCAAAGGATAACTATGAATATGTCGGGCCGGAGGATTGTAAGCTTTCAATGAATAATCCTGGTGGTGGTGCAAAAGCATGTACTTATGGTTGTACAGGATATGGAAGTTGTAAGAAGGTTTGTCCGTTCAATGCAATTGATATTGTGGACGGAATTGCAGTGGTAGAGGCAGATAAATGTAAGGCTTGTGGTAAATGTGTGGCAGAATGTCCAAAGCATTTGATTGAATTAGTTCCGGCAGACGCTACCTGTCATGTGAAATGTAGTTCGAAGGATAAGGGTGTAGAGGTGAAGAAGGTTTGTCAGGCTGGTTGTATTGGTTGTGGCTTATGTGCAAGAAATTGCCCTTCCGATGCCATTATAATCGAGAATAATTTGGCGTATATTAATCAAAGTAAATGTACACATTGTGGTATTTGCAAGGAGAAGTGTCCGGTTAAAATAATTTTATAAATGCTAATTTTTACATTAAAAAAGCACTGGAGAATACAGTATGACATTAGACGTTTTGTATTCTTCAGTGCTTTTTTGAATATCGGATTATCAATACTATAATCCGAATACAAATTTAATAAAGTTGATTGTATTCTCGTTATCTTCATACTTGGTGCTTGGGATTAACAGATACACATCGTGGTAAGACAAATGACAATTTTTGGCAAACTCGGTATCTGTTATATCCAGAGCGACAGCATATGGTTTTCCGTCGTTTTTTACTCCGTTAGGATCGGACATAGTAATCACATATTCTTCAATTTGTTTATATAGTTCGTCATCCATACTAAGATCTATGGCAGTAGTATCATCGGTGGAGACAAATAATTTCAATGCATATTTGTCACAGATGATGACATCAAGCATATTGTACATATTATAATAGCCTAGTGTTTGGTAATTCGACATAGTTAATCCTACCTCTGTGGTGTCTTCATTGGCAGAGACAGATAGGTCGCCGTAGATTTCGATATAATTCTTATCATTTAAGTCGTAATAATCGCGATAGGCGTTTGGTATATACTCTTTGTACTTTGTATCATCTGTGTTGTTGACGATTGCGAGTTCTAACACGGTTGGCCATGTCATACGGTATATGACACGCCCGGTATAAGCAAGACAGACAATAGCGAATAGACCAATGATAAAATGCCATTTGTAGTAATTTATAATATAAGAAATTTTTTCTTTTGTATCCATATCGGCCATACGTTGTTGTCGAAGATTTTTCTTATATTGTAGTTTTTCTTTAAAAGTCATAGTGGCCATTTCTAAAGCATTCTCCTGAAATATATCTATCTCTGGTTCTGAGCTTGGATTGGCGTCTTTGATGTCCTCACCTTGTGTGTTGTTTGATTGATGGCTTATATCGGTGTTTTCTTTTTTGATATTATCTTCTGATTCTTCGTATATTTTCATAATGGTTACCTCGTGATTAATTTATATTGTTGTATTTTAGCATAATTGTAAATATCTGAAAAGTTTTTCACAAAATGTTTATAAATTAGTAGCTTTTTTTGAAGCAATAATGTATAATGCAAATGTAAACAGATTATGTAAAGCGCAATTTATAGTCATAGCACTTATATTTTAGGCATATCTTGTTATAAGAAGGCAATGGGAGTCCTTTATGACATTTCTAGATTTGAAACAAAAGGAAGTCATTAACTGCAAAGACTGTAAAAGAATTGGTTTTGTGGCGGATGTGGAAATAGACCCTTGTAGTGGACAGATATGTGCTTTGATTGTTCCGGCACCAGTACATTTATTCTCTTGTTTTGGAAAAAATGAGAAATATTATATTCGGTTTTGTGATGTGGTGAGAATTGGTCCGGATATTATTTTGGTGGATGTGTGTTTAGATAATGTAATTATGATGGAAGAATAATGATGAAATATTATTTTAATTAACATAAGAGGAGGATTTTATATGAAGTGTCCGTTTTGTGGTGAGGATAGTACAAAGGTTATTGATTCAAGACCAGCAGATGACAATTGTTCTATTCGAAGAAGACGAGAATGTGAGGAGTGTGGTAAACGTTTTACTACTTATGAAAAAGTAGAGACGATTCCACTTATCATTATTAAGAAAGATAAGATTCGTGAAGCTTATGATCGTGCAAAAATCGAATCTGGTGTGATTAAGTCTTGTCACAAACGTCCAATTTCTGTAGATGAAATTGAGAAATGTATTGATCGTATTGAAACAAAGATATTTAATCTTGAGCAGAAGGAAGTGGAGAGTCCGATTATCGGTGAGATTGTCATGGATGAACTAAAAGCACTCGATCAGGTTGCGTATGTTCGTTTTGCTTCGGTTTATCGTGAATTCAAGGATGTAAATACTTTTATGGATGAGCTTAAGAAATTGTTAAATTAGTTTTTTTATAAGGATAGTGAACCCTGTTTTGCACAACAGGGTTTTTTTACTTGAAAAGAAACGCAACGTGTGTTATTGTAAATGTGTTCATGCTTGAAGGTGGAAAGGAAATTTCCATGTATAGTAAAGTTCTAAGTGGCACACTGCATGGAGTAGAGGGAAGACTCATTACAGTGGAAGCTGATGTAAGCGAAGGATTACCTGTCTTTAATATGGTAGGTTTTCTCGCATCTGAGGTTCGCGAGGCTAGTGACCGTGTTCGGACTGCCTTGAAGAATTCTGGATTTCAAATCCCTACAAAACGTATCACAATTAATTTATCTCCGGCGGATATTCGAAAGGAAGGCTCTGTTTTTGATTTACCTATCAGTATTGCATTGTTGGCAGCTTATGGTTATATTCCGCTAGAATCATTAGAGAACATTTTAATCATCGGTGAATTGTCGCTAAATGGAGATGTAAGAGGGATACGTGGTATTTTGCCTATTGTTGATTTTGCAAGAAAGATGAATATCAAAGAAGTGATTTTGCCCTATGGCAACAGAAAGGAAGCGGCTGTTATTCCTGGTATGAAGATTCTGGGCGCGAAGAATATGCTACAGGTGGTGGATCATTTGTTAGGGAACAAAGAAATTAAGCCTGAGACAGGTTTGATTGAAAAAAGGGAAGAGGAAGAGTATTCTTTGGATTTTTCGGAAATAAAAGGGCAAAGGACTATGAAAAGAGCAACAGAAATCGCGGTTGCTGGAATGCACAATATTTTATATTTAGGTCCGCCTGGAGCTGGGAAATCTATGGTGGCGAAGCGGATTCCTACAATCATGCCAGAGTTATCCTATGACGAAAGTATTGAAATTACTAAAATTTATAGTGTAAATGGTATGCTAGATGCAGACGAAGGGTTAGTAAGGAAACGTCCATTTCGTGCACCGCATCATTCGATTACGCCCAATGCTTTGATTGGGGGTGGAAAGCTTCCTAAGCCGGGAGAGATTAGTTTGGCACATCATGGTGTTTTGTTTTTGGATGAATTTTTGGAGTTTCCGAAAAATATAATCGAAACGATGAGACAGCCGTTGGAGGATGGACATATTACGATATCAAGATTACAGGGGAGTTATACTTTTCCTTGTGATATTATGTTAGTTGCGGCTATGAATCCTTGTCCGTGTGGTTATTATCCGGATCTGTCAAAATGTCGTTGTTCGACTCCTCAGATCGAACGTTATCTGAATAAATTATCTGAGCCGATGTTAGATAGAATGGATATGAGTATATCCGTATGTAAATTAAGTTATGATGAATTATATGGAGAGGTAGTAGAAGAGAACTCCGAGACGGTTCGTAAGAGAATTGTTCTAGCTCAGGCTGTTCAAAAAAGACGTTTAAAAAAATATGGTGTTTCTTATAATTCACAGATTCCGGTTAATGCACTAGATCAAGCTTGTAAGTTGGGTGTTGAAGAAAGAGAATTGCGCAAGAAAGCATTTTTGCAATATAATTTGTCTGCGAGAGGTGCAGCTAAGATACTTCGCGTGGCGAGAACAATTGCTGATTTAGAGCATTCGGATACTGTGAAATGCAATCATATACTAGAAGCATTGTCCTATCGTATGTCAGATGTATATCAGAAAGGTGGTGGCATATGATGGAGGAAAATCATTATTGGTTTTGGTTATGTAACATTAATGGTGTTGGAAGAATTACGCAAAGAAAATTACTTGAACATTTTCAGTCGCCTAAAAATATATTTGATGCAGAGATTGAGGAAATTTCATTGTATATTAACAGGAAGAGTGTGATACAGAAATTTCTGGATTCTAAAATAGAAGAAAAAATCATACATAATTATGAAATGTATCAGGATAAAGAAATTCAATTTATTCATATGTATTCGAAGGATTATCCAAACCGTTTGTGTTGTATTCCCGATGCTCCTATTTCTTTTTATCTAAAGGGTAGTTTGCCGAAAGAAAATAAAAAGACGGTTGCGATTATAGGAGCTAGGGATTGTACGCGATATGGAAGAGAAATGGCACGTTTTTTTGGTAGGGAGCTTAGTAAAGCAGGTGTGCAGATAATCAGTGGGTTAGCAAGAGGGATAGACGGAATGGCTCATGAAGGGGCACTAGAAGCAAACGGTTATACGATGGGTGTTTTGGGTAGTGGAATTGATGTGGTTTACCCGGAAGAAAATTATCAATTATTTATGCAAATGGAAAAAAGGGGAGGTATTGTTTCAGAAAGTGGCATGGGAATTAAACCGTGTGCAGGTTTGTTTCCGCAACGAAACCGTCTGATTGCAGGATTTGCAGATGGTATTTTGGTGGTGGAAGCGATGGAACGTAGTGGCTCTTTTATTACAGTAGACCAAGGCTTAGAGCAAGGTAAAGAAATATTTGCATTACCAGGTCGTAATATTGATGTCAAAAGTAGAGGCTGCAATAATTTAATTAAAATGGGCGCACATATTGTTACGGAAGTAAGTGATATATTAGAAATTATTCATTGTGAAAATACTTCTGCAGTTAACTTGGCTGAAGTGACAGATACAGAAAGGTTTGTTCATAAAAACTTGCTTGCACCTAATGAAAAAATAGTGTATAGTTGTTTGCGTGTTGAGCCACAATACGTAGACGAGATAATTCACATGGCTCGAATCTCCCCTCAGGAGGTTTGTATGGCTTTGAATCATCTTGTTATTATTGGTGGTGCAGTGGAAACAACGAGAAATTATTATGCGTTAAAACTTTGAATATTATAAATGGAAGGAATCCGTGTTATGGCAAAGAACCTTGTAATCGTAGAGTCGCCAGCAAAGGCGAAAACAATTAAAAAGTTTTTGGGAAGTAATTATGAAGTGATTGCGTCTAATGGTCATGTGAGAGATTTACCGAAGTCTACAATGGGAATTGATGTGGCTGATAATTTTGAGCCAAAGTATATTACTATTCGTGGAAAGGGAGATTTGCTTGCAACTCTTCGTAAGGCGGTGAAGAAGGCAGATAAAATCTATCTTGCAACTGACCCGGATCGTGAGGGTGAGGCTATTTCTTGGCATTTGGCTCATGCATTGAAGTTGGACGAAAAGAAATTTAAGCGAATCACATTTAATGAAATTACAAAAAATGCTGTAAAAGGTTCTTTGAAGGAAGCGCGTGATATTGACCTGAACTTGGTGGATGCGCAACAAGCAAGAAGAGTGTTGGACCGCTTGGTTGGATATCAGATAAGTCCTGTGTTGTGGGCAAAAGTAAAAAGAGGATTAAGTGCTGGTCGTGTTCAGTCTGTTGCGTTGCGTTTGATTTGTGATAGGGAAGAGGAGATAAATAATTTTATACCAGAAGAATATTGGACATTAGAAGCAGTTGTTAAAACAGAGAATAGCAAGAAACCATTTATGGCAAAACTGCAGAAAACTCCTCAAGGAAAGGCTGAAATTCATTCCAAAGAAGAGATGGCTACTGTTTTGAAGGAATTAAAAGGACAAAATCTGTCTGTAAACGATATTAAGACATCTACTAGAACTAAGAAGTCACCACTTCCTTTTACTACTTCTACATTACAGCAGGAGGCGGCAAAGAAATTGAATTTTCCTACGGGAAAAACAATGCGTATTGCGCAACAGTTATATGAAGGTGTAGATATCAAAGGCCATGGATTTTTGGGTCTGATTTCTTATCTGAGAACAGATTCTGTCCGTGTGTCTGAAGAGGCAAAAAATGCAGCACAGGCTTATATTAAGGAAAAGTATGGTGAGAATTATGTGGCAAGTGATGGAAAGAAGAGTGATTCTGGTAAGAAAATTCAGGATGCGCATGAAGCGATTCGACCTACGGATGTTACCATTACACCTGTGCAGGTGAAGGAACAACTTACAAGAGATCAATTTCGTTTATATCAATTGATATATAACCGTTTTCTTGCAAGTCAGATGGAAGTCGCAAGATATGAGAGTAACACAATTAAGTTAACTGCGAATGGATATGAGTTTGCTGCTACGTCTACTAAACTTTTGTTTGAAGGTTTTATGGCAGTGTATGCTATGGAGGACGAAAATGATGAGCTTCGCAATTTGTTTCAAAACATCAACAAAGATACAGAGGTTCAGGTGGAGGAGTTTGTTGATAAACAGCATTTTACACAACCACCGGCTCATTTTACAGAAGGTTCTTTAGTGAAGAAGCTTGAAGAGCTAGGGATTGGTAGACCAAGTACCTATGCACCGACGATTTCAACTATTCTGGCTAGAAGATATGTAGTAAAAGAAAATCGTAATATTTATGTTACAGAGTTAGGTGAAGCGGTTAATCAGATTATGTTAAAGGGCTTTCCTGTTATTGTGGATACAGAATTTACAGCTAATTTGGAAATGTTATTAGATAATATTGAGGAAGGAACAGTTCATTGGAAAACGGTTATTTCGAATTTTTATCCTGATTTAGATGAGGCGGTGAAGGCTGCCAATGAAGAATTGGAGCATATAAAAATAGAAGATGAGGTGACTGAGGAGATTTGCGATGAGTGTGGTCGGAATCTTGTAGTAAAGTATGGTCCACATGGAAAGTTTTTGGCGTGTCCTGGTTTTCCAGAGTGTCGTTTTACGAAACCGCATTATGAAAAAATTGGAATAGCATGTCCGAATTGTGGAAAAGATGTGGTTTTGAAAAAGACCAAAAAGGGTAGAAAATATTTTGGATGTATTAATAATCCGGAGTGTGATTTTATGACCTGGCAAAAGCCATCTGCAATAAAGTGTGAAAAATGTGGAACTGTTATGGTTGAAAAGGGTAATAAATTAGTATGTAATAATGCAAAATGTGGTTGTGTGTGTGCAAAACCAAAAGAGGAAAAATAATTGTCAAAATACTCCCTCTGTCGTCATAAAACTGTTGTTATTGTTTGTGAATTGTGTTAAAATTAGATAGGATTGGAGGGAGTTTATGAGTGTACAGTTATTAGATAAAACAAGAAAAATTAATCAACTTTTACATAATAACAGTTCTCATAAGGTTGTTTTTAATGATATTTGTAATGTTTTGAGCGAAATTCTCGAGTCCGATATCCTTGTGATTAGCAAAAAAGGAAAAGTCTTGGGAATTCGTAATCGTTCGGATATTGGTGTGATAACCCAAATGATTGCGCCGGATGTGGGACGATTTATTGATCCTATGTTGAATGAACGTTTTCTTGGTGTTCTTTCAACAAAAGAGAATGTTAATTTAGCAACACTCGGATTTGAATTTGAGAATTTGGACAAATATCAAGCGATAATATCCCCCATTGAAATTGCGGGCGAACGATTAGGTACAGTGTTTATGTATCGCGAAGATAAGCCGTATACAATTGATGACATTATATTAAGTGAATATGGAACGGCAGTTGTTGGCTTAGATATGATGCGAAGTGTGAATGAAGAAAGTGCAGAGGAAGACAGGAAGCTTGCTATTGTACAATCGGCGATTAGCACTTTGTCCAATTCTGAAACAGAAGCAATTATTCAGGTATTTAATGAATTAAAGAGTATGGAAGGAATACTTGTTGCTTCCAAAATTGCTGACCGTGTAGGAATTACTCGTTCTGTAATTGTAAATGCGTTGCGCAAATTTGAGAGTGCAGGTGTGATTGAAACGAAATCTGCAGGTATGAAAGGAACGTATATCAAGGTTTTGAATGAGTTCGTGTATGATGAATTATACAAATTACATAGATAAATGGATTTGACATAGCAAAAGGATTTGTGGGGAGGCTCATAAGTCCTTTGCTATTGTTGTTTTATCGTATTCGTAGTATTTCAGTCTAAAAGAAGGAGGAAACGGAATGATTAATACCAATATTTATAACTACATTAATGTATTGGATAAGGCTGCGGACGCATCTAATACCAGAAATGAAATTATAGCAAACAACATTGCCAATGTAGATACTCCTAACTATAAGAGAAAGGATGTTTCTTTTGAAAATTACTTAGAACAAGCGTTGATAGGAGGAGAAATCCTAGATGAGCGTGTTGCGGATGTTAATTCGCATTTGTCTGACTTTGGAGGATTGGTTTATACAGATAATTCTTCTTTGTCGTATCGCTTGGACGGTAACAATGTAGATATTGATACAGAAAATGCATATTTAGCGGAAAATCAGATTCGATATAATACATTAGTAGAACAAATCGGACAAGAATTTAATCGATATAAAACAGTATTGAATGGTTGATAGGAGGTAGATGGATATGAGTACAGGTATTTTTAATGCAATGAATGTTTCTGCCTCTGGTATGACGGCACAGAGAACAAGAATGGATATTATTTCGCAAAATATTGCGAATGTGAATACAACCCGTGATGAAAATGGTGAAGTGTACAAACGACAGACGGTGGTTTTTCAAGAGAATTCGAATGCTCCTTTTGACAGGGTGTTAAGTAATCGATTGGAAACGTATAAGGCAAATGGTGTCAAGATAACAGCGATTGTTGAGGATACGACAGAGGGATCCATGGTATATGATCCATCCCATCCGGATGCAGATGAGAATGGATATGTGACGATGCCTAATGTTAATACGGTTACAGAAATGACAAACTTAATTGATGCTAGCCGTTCTTACGAAGCCAATGCAACAGCATTTAACGCTGCGAAGTCTATGGCAATGAAGGGACTGGAGTTGTTTCAGTAACAATATTGTTGTGAGTTAGTAATTTTGATGGAAGGGTGAAGAGTATGGCAGTTAACGCAATTAATAGTCTTGATTCGTTTAATACATTATTTGATACAGAGAATACAGCGAAAGTAACGACAGATAATACGGCTGCATTTGATAGTTTATACAATTCTGCGATTGAAATGTATAAGGAGGCAGATGATTTACAAAATGCGGCAGAACAGTCAGAAATTGAATTCGCATTAGGATATTCAACTAGTACCCATGATTTGGCAATTGCACAACAAAAAGCAAACATTTCTTTGCAATATACAGTCAGTGTTACCAATAAGGTGCTAGAAGCATACAAAGAACTGATGAATATGCAAATATAGCACGAACGCAACTTTCGAAAAAATGCGTCAACTGCTTCCAGTTGTAAGCATTTTAAGAAAGTTATGTGAGTCTAACGAACAGCGAGCTGAAACGAAGTGAAAGCGAGCTGCGTTCGTGCGAAAATGTAAGGAGCGAACAGCGAGCTGAAACGAAGTGAAAGCGAGCTGCGTTCGTGCGAAAATGTAAGGAGCGAACAGTGAGCTGAAGCAAAGCGAAAGCGAACTGCGTTCGTGCGAAAATTACTATTATATTTACGGTAGGGATTATTATGTTAGAGAAACTAAAGAGTATTCAAACAAAAATTGTTGAATTTTGGAATCGTTTTACGAGCAAACAGAAAACCATGATTATTTGTATAGCGGCAGCAGTGATTTTTGTACTGGTGGCGTTAATTGTGTTGCTAAATCGTACAACTTATGTCGAATTGGTAACCTTTGCTAACACAACGGAAGCAGCAGCAGCGGAAGAAATCTTGACAGAAGAGGGGATTGTTTTTGATGTAACAAGTGATGGTTTGACTTTTTTGGTAGCTGAAGAAAGTGAGTCTCATGCCAGACTTGCATTAGGTGAGAATAACATTGCCGCTAATTATGATGATTCGTGGGAAAAGCTGTTTGATAACAGTATGTCCACAACAGACAGTGAAAGAAAATTGAAACAAAAACTTGTTTTACAAAATAAATTAGTTGAGGATTTGGAGACGATGTCTGGGATAAAGCAGGCATCTGTTCAGATTACAATTCCGGATTCAACCAATTCGTTATTATCGGATGAAAAGGAGTCCTCTGCGAGTGTGTTATTGGTCACAACGGATGATTTTGATGAAAATAGTGTGGAAGGTATTGCTAATTATATATCTACAGCGCTTGGTAATGATACGACAGATTCGATTCGTATTGTGAATCAAGGTGGCACATTGCTATTTGGTGGAGATAGTAATGAGTCGTCTCTGATTGGGTCTGCTTCACAGACGGTTAAGATTCGTAATCAAGTAACAGATAATGTGCAAGATCAAGTGAGAAGCTTATTTGTTAACTCTGGTGTGTATAACGATGCTGAGGTAAAAGCGAATCTGGATATCAACTTAGACGAAACCAAGATTCAGGATGAGCTTCATTATACAGAAGATGAGGAAGAAGATACAGGTCCCTTGTTAGAAACTTATACATATACTGCTGAAAATGTAGATGGTGATTCGGGTATTCCTGGAACGGATACCAATGATGACGAAATTAACGATTATGATATTGTGGATGGTACATTAGCCAATAGTAGTGCGAATGTCGTAAAACAAGTCTATAGTGAAAGTGTTAAGACAACCGTTACAACAGAAGCAGTCGGAAAGGTAAATACTGCTAATTCGTCGATCGCTGTTGTACTAAGCAAATATGTCATTTATGATGAAGAGCAGATGAAGGACGCAGGTCTTTTGAAAGGAACTAATTTTGAAGCATTTCAAGAAGAAAATAATGAGCGTAAAGCAATAGAGGTAGATGAAGATACTTATGCGTTGGTGGAAAAGGCAACAGGTATTAGTGTGGACAATATTCAAATCCAAGCTTATGAAGTTCCGTTGTTTTATCCATATGAGGCAAGCGCACTTGATACGGTTACTAATTATTTGCAGTTTGTTTTAGCGATTCTAATCGTTGCGTTACTCTGCTTTGTAGTATTTAAGGGTATGAAACCTGTTGAGGTGACAGAACTTGAACCGGAGCTTTCAGTGGAGGAATTATTGGCGACAACAAAGGAAAACCAGAGTTTGGAAGATATTGAATTTAGCGAAAAGTCCGCAACGAGACAGCAGATTGAACATTTTGTTGAGGAGAATCCGGATGAAGTGGCACTCCTACTTCGCAACTGGTTGAATGATGAATGGGATTAAGAATTAGTGTACAGATAGATTTGGAGGAATTGGTATGGGAATGTATGATGATGATCTTTCAGGGCTTCAAAAGGCTGCGATTCTTTTGATTTCTTTAGGACCAGAAAAATCAGCAAACATTTTTAAGCATTTAAAAGAAGATGAAATAGAATCACTTACTTTGGAAATTGCCAATACACGAAGTGTTCCGCCTGATTTAAAGGAACGTGTTTTGGAAGAATTTTATGAAGTTTGTCTCGCGCAGCAGTACATTGCAGAAGGTGGTATCGGATACGCGAAAGAATTGTTGGATAAAGCTTTGGGAGAGGAAAAGGCAAAGGATGTTATTGGAAGACTTACGGCATCCTTACAGGTTCGTCCGTTTGAGTTTGTGCGTAAAGCGGATCCTTCTCAGCTTTTAAACTTTATTCAAGACGAGCATCCACAGACAATTGCTCTTATATTAGCATATTTACCTTCAGGACAAGCGGCTGCGGTTGTAGGTGCGTTGCCACCTGAGAAGCAAGCAGATGTTGCGAAGCGTATTGCGTTGATGGATCGCACAAGCCCAGATGTTATTAAGGAAGTGGAAAAGGTTTTGGAGAAGAAATTATCCTCTCTTGTCAATCAAGATTATACGATTGTCGGTGGTGTAGATGCGATTGTATCTATTTTGAATACGGTTGACCGTAGTACAGAGAAACATATTATGGAGACCTTAGAGATTGAAGAGCCAGAATTAGCGGATGAAATTAGACGTAAAATGTTCGTGTTCGAGGATATTTTGTCATTGGACAATCGTGCAATTCAGACTGTCCTTCGAGAAGTGGACAACAGCGAACTTGCAATCGCTTTAAAGAATGCCAACGAGGATGTACAAAATTGTATCTTCAACAACCTTTCAAGTCGTCTTGCGACTATGATTCGCGAAGATATGGAATATATGGGTCCTGTTCGATTGAAGGATGTAGAAGAGGCACAGCAGAAGATTGTAAATATTATCCGAAAGCTGGAGGACACTGGAGAGATTGTTATTTCCCGTGGTGGAGGTGACGAGATAATTGTCTAATTTGTTTAAATCTGGTTTTGTTGCGTTTGCGCAAAATGATAAACTGATTATCAATGCAAACGAAAGCAAAATAATTAAAGCAATTGATGAAAAAGCAGAAGAAAAGCATACTTTGGAACAAGAATCGGTAGAGGAAGCATTGGCAGAAGCGCTGATACGAGATGCTGAGTTGGAAGGAGTTGACTTTGGAGAGGATTTGATGTTGGTAGATGGAACGGATGATATTTCCAAAGGTGAAGACGCTCGAAAAATGGCAGATGATGTGATAGCTAATGCTAAGGAAGAGGCGGCTGCTATTGTTTCAAGAGCACATGATGAAGCGCAACAGCTTAGATCCTCTGCTTATGAAGAAGCAGAACAGATAAAGATAACCGCACAGCAAGAAGGATATCGTAATGGTTATGAGGAAGCTATGCAGGCTGCGGAAAAGGAAATTGCAGAGCAGCAAAATGCATTAGAACAACGCAAACAGGCACTTGAGGTAGAACTGTGTGAGAAGGAAGAATGTTTGATAAGAGAAACGGAACGTCAAATGGTTGATTTGTTGTGTCAGCTCGTCCCTTCTATCACAGGAGTTGTAATTGAAAATCAAAAAGATGTTTTATTATATATCATTAATACTGCGATGCAGGACTTGGATAATAGTAAACATTTTGTGATTAAAGTGTCTAGTGTTGATTATGAGGATTTGGTTGAACGCAAGGATGAAATTTATGGTGCGCTGAATCCATCTATCAATTTAGAAATATTTGAAGACGCAAAACTTAGCGCGATGCAATGCTTGATTGAGACGGATAATGGAATAGTAGATGTAAGTTTAGATGTACAGTTGGAGAATCTGATTACAGCATTGAAACTTATGATTAAAGAATAGGTGAGTTAGTTGGAAATTAATTACGGACCATATTTTTCTTTAGTGAACCGCTCTTATGTGAGGGAACTTGGAAAAGTAGCAAAAATAGTAGGACTTACTGTGGAATCAGTAGGTCCTACCTGTAAATTGAATGATTTGTGTACAATAACATCCAAGGATGGTTCTCAATCGGTTATGGCAGAGGTGGTTGGCTTTCGCGATAGCCGAGTTTTGTTAATGCCTTTTGACAGTGTGGAAGGAATCGGTTTAGGGGCTATTGTGGAGAACACAAAGGAACCTTTAAAAGTTCAGGTTGGTGAGGAATTGTTGGGTAGAGCATTAGATGGATTGGGTAGACCGTTAGACGGCAAAGAGTTACGTTTGGAGGATACCTATCCGATTGAAGCACCGCCGCCGGATGCGTTGAAACGAAAAATGATTTCGGAACCACTGTGTCTTGGTGTAAAGGCTGTTGATGGTATGCTTACGGTTGGAAAAGGACAAAGAATTGGAATTTTTGCAGGTTCCGGTGTTGGTAAATCAACTTTGATGGGTATGTTTGCCCGTAACACTAAGGCAGACATCAACGTGATTGCGCTGATTGGAGAGCGTGGTCGAGAGGTTCGTGAGTTTATTGAAAACGACTTGGGTGAGGAAGGCTTGAAGCGTTCTGTTGTAGTGATTGCGACTTCGGATAAGCCGGCGCTTATTCGTAATAAGGCAGCAAAGACCGCTACAGCGATTGCTGAGTATTTTAGAGATCAGGGCAAGGATGTCTTATTGATGATGGATAATATGACTCGTTTTTGTATGGCTCAAAGAGAAATTGGGTTGGCGTCGGGAGAACCGCCGGTTACCCGTGGATATCCACCTTCTGTATATTCGGAATTACCTAAGGTTTTAGAGAGAGCTGGTAATTCGGAAAAGGGTTCTATTACAGGTTTATATGCGGTTTTAGTAGATGGTGATGATTTTAATGAACCGATATCAGATACCGCTCGAGGAATTTTAGATGGTCATATAATGCTATCAAGAAAGCTGGGACATAAAAATCACTACCCTGCTATTGACGTGTTGCAGAGCATTTCTCGTTGTATGAGTGGAATTGCTACAAAGGAGCATAAGGCTGTGGCGGGCAAATTGAAAACGGTGTTGGCTACTTATAATGAGGCTGAGGATTTAATTAATATTGGTGCTTATAAACCGGGATCCAATCCGGATATTGATTATGCGATTTCGAAAATTCGTCAGGTAAATGATTTCTTGAGACAGGATGTGAATAGCAAATATGCTTTTGAAGATGAAATTCAGATGTTGGAAAGTATTTTTGCAGATAGTAATGTAAGCTAAAGGAATGATGATTTGTGGCAAAATTCATATATCGTATGCAAAATATTTTAGATATAAAATATAAGCTTGAAGAGCAGGCAAAGCAAGAGTACATGGAAGTCCGTGCCAGGTTAAATGATGCTATAGCTGAATTGGAACATTTAGAGCAACGCAAGAATTCCTATATGCAGCAGTATCGTGAGCTTGTATCAAAAGAACTTCAGGTGCGCGAGATTGAGGAATGTAAGAATGCTATTATTGTGATGGACGAATATATACTGAATCAGAAACAAGTTGTAAAGCGAATAGAGAGAGAATTAGAATTTGCTACTCAAAAGATGAATGTTGCAATGCAGGAGAGAAAGATTCACGAGAAATTAAAAGAAAATCGGTTTGAGGAATTTCTGCAAGAATTGAATCAAGAGGAAATGAAAGAAATTGACCAACTGATTAGTTATCAGTATAACGATAAAGAATCAAAGGAGGAGGTATAGTCTTATGGCAAAAAGAGAAAAAAAAGAACGCATAGAAAAAGATGGAGAAGGAATTGGAAGTAAGATTTTATCAGGCTTCTTTGTTTTTTTGATTATTTTGGTTTGGTTTGTTATTATCATAGCTTTGATAAAATTTGATGTAGGTGGATTTGGAAGTTCGGTTTTGCGTCCGATTTTAAAGGATGTTCCTGTTGTGAACTTGATTTTGCCAAATCCTTCTGAAGAAGAGCTTGCGAAAGAGGCTGAAGAAGAGGGAGAAGAAAATAAGATTGCAACGCTTTCCCAGGCGAAGGAGCTGATTGCCCAACTAGAAGCGGAAAATGAAAAATTATCTAGTAATAACAAAACATTAAAAGAAGAAAAAAGTGATTTAGAGAAGCAAATTGAACGTTTACAAGTATTTGAAGATGCTCAAAATGAATTTCAACGTTTAAAAGAAGAATTTTATAACGAAATAGTCTATGGAGAAAACGCTCCAGATGCCGATACATATATTGAGTGGTATGAAAGTATTGATGCAGCGCATGCAGAATCGATATATAGACAACTTCTTTTGGATGAATCTGCGGATTCAGAACTAAAGGATTTGGCAAAAACCTATGAGAATATGAAGGCGGCAGATGCTGCTGAAGTATTAGAGAAAATGGGGGATTTGGATGCAGTTGCTGAGATACTCAAGGCAATGAAAACGGATAGTAGAGCAAAGATTATGAACGAATTGGATCCAGACTTTGCGGCTAATATCACGAAAAAACTTATGCCTTAACCACAATAATAATATGGAAGGAGGCAAAATATGCACGTAAATCAGAATGTGAATGCGGCTAACTTTTTGTTGGTGAGTAGTCAGACAAACAATGCGAAGGTAACAAAAGAAGATTCTGCGGATTCGTTGGATTTTGCCAGTGTTCTAAAAAACACAAACAGTAATCAACAGCAATTTCAAAATAATATTACTGTTTCGCAAAATCAGGATGTTAAGACTACTGTGAAACAATCTGAAGTAAGAGAAGATACTACGGATGTAACAAAAAAAGATGTTGCTGACGTACAAAGCACCAGTAAAGAAAAGGCTGTTGACTCATCAAAAGAAGCAATGCATCAAACAAAAGCTACGCAAAAAACAGACGGATCTGCAAAGCAAAATGATGCGGAAAAGGCAACGAAAACAACGGAAGAAGTTGTTGAGAGTGTTGAAGATGCGGAAAAGTTATCTGATGAAGAATTGGCTGTTTTATTAGAAACAGTAGGTGAATTACTGAATCAGGTGATGGAACGGTTTAATTTAAATGTGGAGGAACTAACTGTTAAGTTAGAAGAATTTGGCATGGAACCTTCGGATTTGTTGACGGCGGATGGTTTGAAGGAATTCTTCTTACAAATGAATGGTGCAGAGGTTTCAGATTTGGTGGTGGACGAAAACTTAAATGCGCAGTTGCAAACGTTTATGAGTGAGGTAGCAGAGGAACTTGAGAGTATTCAGGATTTTGGCGCTGATATGGAAGCGGTTGTTTCGGGATTGGATGTTGAAACGATACTGGATAAGGCTGTAGATGAGACAGTTTTGGATGGTGCTGCGATTACCAATGCGAAGGATGAGATGGATGCAGAGAAATTTAATGGTATGGATTCACCAGTTCATACAGATGAACCTGAAGTCATTGTGAATGATTCGAAAAAAAGAAATACAACAGGTGATTCGGATTCACAGGAACAGTCAAATTCGAATGCACAGCAGTCTGCGTCGCAGGAAACTACAATCACAGAGCATACCGTAACGAAACAGCAAAACACCTTTGAAAATCCAATTTTAAATGCAATTCAGAATGCAGTGAATAACGTGGAAAATACAATGATTTCTGAGCAGCCGGTTCAACAAACCGATATTGTTCGTCAAATTGTTGAGCAAGTGAGACTGAATATGAATCAGCAGACAACCTCATTGGAATTGCAGTTATATCCAGAGCATTTGGGTAGAATTCAGATTAATGTAGTTGCCAAGGAAGGTGTGATGACTGCAAGCATTGTTGCTGAAACAGAGGCTGCAAAGCAAGCGATTGAAGCTGGACTTCTTAATTTGAAGGAAGCTATGGAACAGCAGGATTTGAAGGTTGATGCGATTGAAGTAATGGTTTCTACAACGGGATTTGAACATAGTGATGAGAGTCAGGATTCATCTCATGAAGGAAATGCATCAAAATCAAGAAGAAACATTGATTTCTCTGAATTAGGTGAGGAAATGCCTGTAGAGGATGAAGCTGAGATTGAAAAGATGAAGGCTACAGGAAGTAGTGTAAGCTATAGGGCATAATGCTATTAAGTATTTATAGGTTTATGCCGATATTATTATTAGTGAAAAGGAGGTAGATATTATGGCGATATCAGGAATTGATACAAGTACGGTATCTCAGGCGATGACCACGAGTGAAAGTAGTTCTAACAGTTCGTTGGATAAGGATGCTTTTTTACAGTTGTTGGTAGCGCAGATGCAGTATCAGGATCCGCTGCAACCTACAAGCAACACAGAGTACATGGCGCAGTTGGCACAGTTTTCTACAGTTGAGGAATTGCAGAATGTGAATTCGACAATTTCGAACAGTCAATCTTTAAGTCTGACAGGACAATATGTAATTCTTAATGTTCCGGATGCTGCGGGCAATATCAATCCAGTTAGCGGAATTGTTGATTATGTAACATTAAGTGAAGGTAAAACTTATTTACATATTGGAGATGATTATTATTCTGCTGAGTATTTGGATTCTGTGGTAAGTTATGATTATCTTGAGTATATTTCGAGAGATGAGACTTCAACAGAAAGCACGAGCGGAACGGAAAATACAACAGAAGAAGGTTCGTCGACAGATGACAACAATGCAACAGAAGGAACTGAAAAAGCTTAACCTTAAGGAAAAGGGGCGATACTATGGAACGTTTACAGGGTTCATATTTATCCATTGACCAGATGGCAGATGTCTATTTACAGAATAGTAAAAAGACAGATTCAAAGTCACAGATAAATGAACAAGGACTTTCCTTTCAGCAGATTCTCGAAAAGGCGACCGAACATAGTTTACAAACAGAGGGTGTTACGTTTTCTAAACATGCAAATGAGAGATTAGCAAGCCGTAATATTGATTTGGATGAACAACAGTTGGAACGTCTGAATAAAGGAGTAATGCAGGCGAAGGAAAAAAGCATTAACGAGTCTTTGGTTGTAATGGATGATCTTGCATTTATTGTTAATGTGAAGAACAATACAGTAGTTACAGCAATGGATCAGACAGCCAATGACAGTAACATTTTTACAAATATTGATGGAGCAGTAATTGTATAGCCGGACCTTTTTAGGGGGCTAGTTTATCCCTTGAATGACAGATAGGGATGCATTGATGAAATTAAGGAGGTCGTTTAATTATGATGAGATCACTTTATTCTGGTGTAGCAGGTCTTAAGACACACCAGACAAAAATGGACGTAATAGGTAACAATATTGCCAACGTTAATACGGTTGGTTTCAAATCTAGTCAGGTATTATTTAAGGATGTTTTGTATCAGACAACACAGAGTGCAACTGGTTCCTCTAACAACAGTGGTGGTACGAATGCACAGCAGATTGGTCTGGGTACAGGTGTAGCAACGGTTTCCGTTACACAGACATCAGGTTCTGCACAGTCAACCAATAATCCATATGATTTGATGATTAATGGTAGTTCATTCTTTATTGTTAATCGTGGTGGAATTAATTACTTTACCAAAGTTGGTGCATTTAAGACAGATGATGCAGGTAATTTGGTAACAGGTAGCGGTGATTATGTAATGGGTTGGCAGGTTGATCCTGAAAATCCAAATGAGATTAAGCGTGATACGGTGTCTGCTCTTCGTCCTGAGGCAGAGGAAAATCAGACGGCTGCACCAGAGTTGACATCACAGACTTATATGACTGGTAATATTGATGCGACGGATCCTAAATTACAGACAGAAGATGGTGTTGTGACAACCGTTTCAATTTATGATAGTTTAGGTTATAGCTACACTGTTAAGTTTAAGATTACAGAGAGCCAGACGATGGCTGGTGGATATAATGTAACGATTGACTCCATTCGCGATGAGAATAATGTTGATATTTCAGACAGATATAAAATATCTTTGAATGGAGTTGGGGATGGAACAGCAGATAATCCGGCAACGACAGCTATCGCGTTTAATCAAAGTACAGGAGCTTTCATTGGTGTGAATGGCAATGCAGGCGTTGATAGCGTTAAGCTTTTGCTTACGCCATACGATGCGGCAACGGATGGAGATGTATTTACAGATGTTGCAAATGAGATTGATGCCATTACTGTTGATTTTTCAAATTTGACTATGTTCTCAGACGCAGGTGAGTGTGATATTGAAACGCATAGAGGTAAAGCGGATGATCCTTCTGATGGAGCTGGACGTACGGTTGGTTCTTTGACGGATGTAACGATTGATACACAGGGACGTTTATATGGCGTGTATGATAATGGTGTTAGCAAACTTTTAGGACAGATAGCGGTTGCGAATTTTATCAATCCGGCTGGTTTGGAGGCGATTGGTGGTAGTTTATACAAAGAGACAAGAGCTTCCGGTGAGTTCGACGGAATCGGTAATGATATTTCAGCAAATGGTGAGACTATGACTCAGGGTGTTTTGGAAATGTCGAATGTTGATTTGTCGCAAGAGTTTACGGATATGATTGTTACACAGAGAGGTTTTCAGGCAAATTCAAGAATTATTACTGTTTCAGATACTTTGATTGAAGAGCTTGTTAACCTTAAGAGATAATTTAAGATGATAATAAGATGCATCATACGATTGTTATGGTGCATCTTTGTTGTTCAAAAAAGAGGTGTTTATATGATTGAGTTAACGAGATTTAATGATTTGAAATTCACTTTAAATGCGGAGATTATTGAGTTTGTGGAAGAAACTCCAGATACTGTGATTTCTTTGACGACAGGAAAAAAAATAATTGTGAAGGAGAGTCGTCAAGAGGTTGTAGATTTGGTGATTGACTATAAACGGTCAATATATAGTCAATATTCATAAATTTTAGTAGCATAGATAACTATTTTGTGCTATAATATGACATAGATTTGTGGGAAAGTGTAATTTTCAACAGGTTTGTATGACTTTTCTTGATTTTGTGAGGTGGACATAGTGGATATAGCAACAATAATTGGTTTGGTGGCGTCTTTTGCTTTGATGATATTTGGTATGGCGAACAGTCCTTTGGGTATGGGTGGTTTGCAACACTTTGTGGATATACCATCAGCATTGATTACGTTTGGTGGTGCGTTCGGTTGTGTGTTGGCAAGTTATTCACTACAGGATTTTATTGCGGGTTTTAAGTCGATTGCATTAGTTTTTAAGGTTCCGAATAACGATACAATTGGTACGATTAAGCAGATTATTGAATTGTCTAATGTGGCTAGAAAAGAAGGATTGCTTGCGTTGGAAGAGTCTGCTAATTCACTAGAAGAACCATTTATGAAGAAAGGTATTTTATTAATTGTAGACGGTACAGATCCAGAGCTGGTTCGAGGTATTTTGGAAGCAGAATTGGTGAATACTGATTCGAGACATCAACAAAATGTTGGTTTCTGGAAACAGATTGGTGCCATGGGACCTGCCTGGGGTATGATTGGTACGCTGATTGGTCTGGTATTGATGCTTGTAGATATGGATCCGGACTCTATTGGTCCGAATATGGCAATTGCGTTGATTACTACATATTATGGTTCTGTATTGGCAAACTGGATTAGTGCACCAGTAGCAACCAAGCTTGGCTCGTTAAACGATGCAGAAATTCAGTTGAAAGAAATTATGATAGAGGGGTTATTGTCGATTCAGGCAGGTGAAAATCCAAGAGTTATTGAGGAAAAGTTGAAATCCTTCCTTGCGCCAAGTATGCGTGAAGGATTGTCTGAAGGCGGTGAATAAGTATGGCTAAGAGAAAAGAAAAACCGCCAGAGGAAGGGGCTCCAGAATGGATGGCGACCTTTAGTGATTTGATGAATTTATTACTCTGTTTCTTCGTGTTGTTGTTTGCTAGCTCGAATATGGATGAAGAAAAGATACAGAGGATTATGGCATCTTTTAATCAGGCCAGTTTTAGCGTGATTGAATCTGGTGCTGTATCTTTGGTTGAAGGTCAGATTGTTTCTGGAGGTGTTACGCAGTTGCCGGGAATTGAGTCGATTTTAGAGTATATTGGTGTTGCTTCTGAAGTAGAAGGTAATAATCAAGATTTATCGGCTACAGGCTCTGTGAATGAAGATGGAAAAAATGAATTGTCAGATTCAGAAAAGGCTATAGATGAGAATGCGGCGGATGGTTCCACAGAAAGTGTTACTACGGAAGATGTTGAGTTAACTGAAAAGGAACTGAAAGAGGAATTTGAGGAACAAGGTCTGCAGCAATCAGAAGAAATGTATGATGAAATTTCAGAAATGACAGAATCGTACAAGATTGATGATAGAATTGTGATGGATTATAATTCACAATATGTTTCGTTGGATTTGAACGGGGCGATTTTATTTGATGCAGGTAAGGCTGAGATTCGTGATGATGTCAGGGTTTTCATGCAGAAGATTGCGACGATTATGAGCAGATATAAGGATTGTATTATTGAGATAGAAGGACATACCGACAATGTTCCGATTTCAACTTCTAGTTTTAAAAATAATCGTTATTTGTCTACCGCTCGTGCAAATGAGGTTTACGAGTATGTAATGGAACAAGCAAATTTGATTGATGAAAATATTAAGGTTGCCGGATATGGAGAAAGTAGACCGGTCGCTTCTAACGAGACAGAAGAAGGAAGAGCTAAAAATCGAAGAGTATCAATTAAGATATATAATCGATTGAATTCGGATACACAGCAGTGAGAGGTGAAATGATATGAAGAAAAATTTGATTACTGTTATAATATTAGCGATTTGTGTTGTGAATTTAATTCTCAATATTATATTGGTATTTGTATGTATGCCATCAGCGCAGAAGACTAACAATTTGATTACACAGATTGCTTCGGTGTTGAATCTGGAGTTAACTGGTGGCGACAGTCAGCCAGTAGTTGAACTTGAGGATATAGGAACCTTCAATGTGGAAGCTCAGGTTGTTAATTTGAAGGATGATGGTAGTGGAGAAAACCACTATGTTCAGGTGGGATTAACATTAGAGTTAGATATGTCTTCTGAAGATTATGAAAGTTTGAATACGGTTTTGACAGGGGCAGAAGGACCTGTGTTTGATGCAGCTCGTAATGTGATTCAAGGGTATACTTATGCTGAGGTTAATGACCAGGCTACACAGGATAAAATTAAAAAGGAAATTTTGAGTAGTTTGCAGAAAAAATATGCCACACAGTGTATTTATAGAGTTTCATTTAGTAAGTTTACTACCCAATAGTACAGAATTAATATCTGGTTTATTTTACTATTGGAGGTGAGGATATGGCAGATGTGTTATCTCAAAATGAGATAGATGCATTATTGAAACAGTTGAGTTCAGGAGAACTAGACCCTGAAGAAATCAAAGAGGAATCCAAAGTTAAAATTAAAGATTATGATTTTGCAAGACCTGCCAAGTTCTCAAAAGAACATTTAAGAACCCTTGAAATCATTTTTGAAAATTTTGGAAGATTGGTATCTAGTAATTTACCAGCATATTTGCGTAAGAATGTACAGGTTGATGTTGTTAATTCGGAAGCTGTTACTTATTCGGAATTTTCGAATGCACTGTCCAATCCGGTTTTGCTAGGAATTGTTAATTTTGCGCCCTTGAATGGTAATATATTGATAGAACTATCTGCTAATCTTGGATTCACGATTATTGATAGAATGTTAGGTGGATTGGGTGATCCGTTGGAAAAGTCGAGAGAGTTTTCTGAGATTGAGTTAAGCGTTTTAGAGAGAATATTTACTATATTAGTAAATCTTTTACGTGACCCATGGAAGAATGTTGTGGAGATTCATCCGCGATTAGAGCGAATCGAGACGAATTCGCAGTTTGCACAGATTATTTCACCGAGTGAAATGATTGCGATTGTAACGGTTAACGTTGCAATTGGTAATGTAGAGGGACTTATGAATATTTGTCTTCCGTTTATGACGTTAGAGGATATTATGGATAAGTTAAATACAAAGTATTGGTTTTCTACTATGCAAGACATTGATGAAGAATCTTATGATGAATTCATCGAGACGGCTATTAGTAAAGCACAGATACCAATCAAGGCATTGCTTGGAAAAAGTACAATTTCTGTTATAGACTTTATTAATTTACAAGTCGGTGATATTATTAAGTTGGATACAAAGGTTGAGCAAGAACTAGATGTATACGTTGGTAATATCGTGAAATTTAAAGTGTTACCTGGTTCTGGTGCAGACAAATATGCTGTTAAAGTAACAGAAATTATTAGAGAGGAGTAGAGAAATGGACGGAATGTTATCGCAAGAAGAAATTAATGCATTACTTGGTAATATGACAGCAGATGGTAGTGATGCAGCTCCGAGTTCAGCCTCTGGCAACACTCCTTTATCCGCACAGGAATGTGATGCGATTGGAGAAATTTCAAATATATGTATGGGAACTGCTGCGACAACCCTTTATTCTTTGGTGAATCAAAAGGTAACAATAACAACTCCTACAGTTTCGTCTAGTACTTGGGAAGAGTTGATTAATGAATATCAAAAACCTTGTGTTTTCATTACGATTGCATATAAGGAAGGTATTGAAGGTAATAATATCTTGATTCTTCAAGAAGAAGATGTTAAAGTAATAACAAATTTAATGATGGGTGGTAACGGAACTGATTTAGATGATGAATTGAACGAAATGCATCTAAGTGCGATTTGTGAAGCAATGAATCAGATGATGGGTTCTTCCGCGACATCGTTGTCTTCAATGCTTGGACAGAAGATTGATATTTCACCACCGTCAGCTGAATTAGTTGATTTGATGGATGAGATAGATAGTAGCAGAGCAGGATCTTTTTATGAATCAGATTTTGTAAAGGTCTTTTTCAAAATGGAAATTGGAGATTTGGTGGATAGTTGCATTATGCAATTATATCCGATTGATTTGGCGAGAGAATTGTACTCAAAGTTCAAGTCGAGTCAAGAACCAGAGGAAACGGCGTCGGCTACATCGGCGGCAACTGCTCCGGAACCGCCAAAATCGACCGCGCCTACACAGACGACACCACCTCCACAGGTTGAACCGATGCCGGCAGGTATGCCAATGATGGGACAACCGATGATGGGGCAGCCGGTGATGCAAGGAATGCCATATGGCTACGCACCACCAATGCAGGATGTTAATGTACAACCTGTTCAGTTCCAACCATTTAATGCTAGTGTGAATCCGATTACGCAACAAGAAAATATTGACTTAATCATGGATGTTCCGCTAGAAGTTACCGTTGAATTGGGAAGAACAAGTAAGTCTATTAAAGAGATATTGGAGTTTGCACCAGGTACCATTATTGAGTTGGAACGAATCGCAGGTGAGCCGATTGATGTGATGGTGAATGGAAAACTGGTTGCGAAAGGTGAAGT
>CAYTOQ010000002.1:0-19820 GCA_964439445.1 uncultured Clostridium sp.
CTCTTTTATATCTAAAATTATAGCTTCATACATTATAATACCTTTCAAGTAATATCAATTACCTTATTTGTAACACACCGCAATCGCATATGCATTGTCGCCATTTTCTGATTTAAATGTACCATCATCCACACAGATTGCACCACCCATATAATATTCTTGTCTATAGTACACCACTTCCCTAAATTGATTTTCTAGAGTTTTCTTAAATCGTTCTTTTGTATATTCATTAACATGATACATATTACTATCACTTTGTCCATCTTTATCTGCAATCGGTGTACTGACAATAAAAATTCCGTTCTTACTCAAATTTTTATCTACGCACTCAAAATACCCTTTTTCATCCGCTATATGTTCTATTGTTTCAAAACTAATTAATACATCGACCGTTTGCTCTAACCTTATCTTTTCTATCGACTCTTGTATGAAAACCACGTTTTCTAAAGAATAGTGTTTTTGAGCAAATTGTATTGCTTCTTCAGACAAATCTCCTCCCACAACACTTTTTGCCCTTTGTGCTAATATCGCAGAACCATACCCACTACCACAAGCCACATCTAATACCTTTTTTCCATCAACATACGCCAATGCAAAATAATATCTATTTACATGTGCTTGATATGCTTTCCACATATATGGCAATTCTTTAATATTCCACTCTTCATCATTATCCATATATACTCTTTCTTCTGCGTCTACTTCATATTGATCATATAATTTAACCAAATCAACTTCTAGCGGAACCTTATTTCGTATTCTTAAAAATATGTCATTTTCGAATGTTAATGAAGAAATAATAATAGCATCTAAATTATATTCCTTAATCGCTTCTGGTAAATTATTATGTAACGGAAATTGCAAAAAAACAGATTCTTCCTTCTTCTCATCAACAATACAACAAATTTTATTATCCATCTCTAATTTTTTCATAAAAGAAAGAAGCTTCGAAGTATGTGAACCCGTCCCATATATTCCAATGCGATTATATTTTAATAACTCTAGCAGTTTCTTTTCCAAATATAAATATTGTCGACCGCTATATCCTACCGTACTCGCCTCTTTTTCTACTTCATTCCATATTTCCTTACACCGTTCTATTCTTTCTGAAAATCTTTTTATCATTTACAATTCCTCCGACTTTTATCATTTTGCAGCTTAACAAAAAATACATGCAACAGACTGTTTCTCGAATACTTTCTTAACACCTTCGAATTATTATTAAAACTCATTTCAGAAGAACAATCTTCTTTATGAAAAATCAATGCATCCTTTACAAATCTTTGTTTTAAACCATATTTTTGACACATCAAATACAAAATTTCTTCTTCGTGGTATAGAAATGTGTTAGGATAGAAGCCTTCATAATGCTCAAAAAATATCGGAGTAAAGAGTAATGCACATCCATGTAGAATTTGTACATCAGGCTTCTTCTTCCACTTTTCTAAAATCTCTACCAACAAACCTGAACAACCAAAAGACAAAAAACTATCTATCAAAAATTGTAACAATAAATTACCATAGGAAATATTAACCGAACTCAAACCTTGATATTTTCCATCACGTAGCTTAATACGGCTTCCCATAACCGCAATATTTTCTGCTGTATACTGATACAGTTTATCAAAATAATCTTGTTCGATAAACACTGTATCATTATTTGTCACAAACACATAATCCGCACCCAATCTTGTTCTTGCATACCGGATGCCTATATTATTTCCTTTGGCAAACCCATAATTTTTACCTGCTTTTAAAATATGTACCATTTCATTATGTTTATATTTCCTTTTTAAAACTGTATAGGATTCATTAGTAGATGCATTGTCTACTACAACAATGCCTTCTATATTGTAATTCATATCCAAAACACTCTCAATACATTCTATTGTATCGGTATAATTCAGATAATTTAATATTACAATTGCTAGTTTTTTTTCTTTCATTCATCCTTCTCCTTGATGCTTTTTCTTACACAACAATAATACTATCACTGCTTTTTGTATTTTTGTTATCTTTCCCACTTGGCCCTAAATTTTTGTATTTCCGCATCTGTATAAAAATGTTTAATCTGGTCATTGTCATAATAGAAGTCTAACAGTTGCTGATTGATTGTAATTTCTTTTTTCACCTGTTCATACACATACTTATATTCTTTGGATTCTGCGCTATTAGCTTTTACGAATTGAATATCAGCAATTCCTATAAAATCAGCAATTGCAGGCATCGCGTTTTTATAATTCTCTACCTTCAAAACCAGACACTCTATATTATCCTTTTTGATTATAGAATATCCCTCTATCTTGTTAAATTCATATGCAAAAACATCTATACCCAAAACATCCTGTATTTCATCATCAAACCAATTAAAAACAAAACTCTTTTTGCCTCTTCGTGCCTCCCAATTCATTCTCCACACATCATTCGTAAGAATACTTTCTTTATCTTCTCCACACGCAAAATCCCTAACCAGTATATTGTATATACCATTCGCATAATCATTATCCATATCTCTATATAAATACCGTGACGGATCATATATTGTTTGGAAAATTGCAGATATGTCTCTCTCTAACGGATTTCTAACTAATGATATAATTTTTATTTTCTCTTTTTGGGCAATTATATTTTTTATGCTTGTTTTATATTCATTCCAGGAAGACTCTTCCACACAACTGTAATACGGTTGAAGTGTGTGAAAATGCAACTGCGGTATTCCATAAAAATCCAACGTTTCTTGTATTGATGTAGAACCTACTTTTCCAGGATTATATACCCAAATCGGATCATAAAACCGAATGGTCTGTATCAACTTAATATACTGCATTCTCAATTCATTCGCATATTCTTCTCTCTTCATCTTCAACCAAAAATCACATTCCTTATTGTACCATTGTAGAAAGCTTACATCCAATCTAACATCTGAACGATTCAGCCAAAAAGCATATTGAAAGCCAAATGCTGTAAGAAACTGTAACTCAGAACAACTCTGTCTACATTTCTCTATAATCTCTTCTACATAGGTAGAACATATCAAAATCAATAAATCTTGATAATCATATTCCTCTAAAACGGAAGTGATTTTTTTAACTTGATGACCGAAAAATATAGAGCCTTGCTTCTTCTCATTCCCATCGCATACTCCCACAATATTCACGGCCGCCTTTTCAATTAATGGCAATAACCTTTTTGCCTTCGAAGATGTTCCATATATAACAAGCTTTTTCTTGTATAACAATGTAACATCCTTTATTACTTGCATATCTAAAACACATTCTTTCATCACCATTTCTCCCTACATTACTAATTACTTATGCCATCAATGGAACCCCTTATATGAAATCTCTTTTACAACTCCTATTCAAACAGGCACATTCTTCTTATACTTTTTCTCCAGTATTCTATATGTCGTTAACGGCACTAGCTTTTTCACACAATCCCACTCACCATCGGCCATCGCTTCTCTTACCTTTGTTGCCGATATTGTACCTAACGCTTTCTTTTCAAGCCTTGATATTTCAATAAATTCAATCCCATATTGAGGCAATATTCTTTTCATTGTTTGATTATACTGTGCTGTTACAATATCCAATGGTTCTTCGCCAGCAAAACGTTTTTTAATATTTAAAGCAGGTGCAATATATTGACCAAATATCTCCACATCGTTCGAAGTATCAACAATTGTGTTTGCCTGCGCCATTTGTTTTGTAAAATACTCAGGAAACGTATATGCCGAAATAATAAACTGACCACTTGGTAATACATATACATTAGAATATTCTTCTGCACACGCTTTTACCATTTCAAATCTATCCTCATATGAAAATACCGATTTATCTTCTTGAACAACAAATAAATATAAATGCTCACAATGTTTTGATGCATAATCTATTAAATGCTTATGACCATATGTTAACGGATTACAGTTCATAACAATAGCACCATTGCTACCTATATGTATATGTTCTTTCAATTGCGAAAGGTACATATCTAATTCCGTTCTATGATTTTCTACAAAATCATTCTGCTTATATAAAGAAACTTCTTCTGATACATTTCTTTTCCATAAATCATTGTAATTTTCATCAAACATTTTGATTAAACACTCTGCTGTCGCTTCATATCCTACTCTATTTGGATGCACTGGTGATTCTATAAAATATGTCTTTATTTTAATACGGTCAAAGGAATTAAAGATATCTTCTAAATGATGTATCTTAACACCACAAAAGAAATTATCTAATATCGGATCATCTAACAAAAATCTAACTTCATCTAAATTTAAGAAAAGAACTATTTTATCCCCTTCTTTGAAATTATCAGCATTCAATCTTTTTATGCTTTCGTATAATGAAACACCTCTCATACCTTCATTAATAACTGCATAATTACCGTTTCTTTGTTTCAATTTGCGCTGCAAAAAACTTGCACAAGTATGATAATCATCTACCAATGGACCAAACACAAAACTATTTCCTGATAAATATATGCAATTTTGATATTGGATAGGGGTGTCGGTAGTCACTCTATTCCCATTTACAACATTCGCATATCTCCCAATATGTTCACACTGATAACATATGTCACCTTTTCGCATTACTAATGGCAAATCTAGGCAAGCCTCTATAAATTCATCAATATTATCTTCTACATATGACACTTCTTTAATCAAACTATGATACTGTTCTTTATTCCTCAGAAAATTTGCCCAATGTTGACCGCTTGCCATCCTCTCCTTCTCTTCTTGTGTAACATTCCATACATTTTTATTAGTAGGAATTGTTACCAAATATAATTCAAGTCCCAAGGATTTGCATTTCGATAACAATAATCTATACTCTAGTTCTACAACCAACGACGAAAGAGAATACACTTTTGCTTTAACATTATTTGTTACGAGAGACTTCTCAGCGACAACCAATACTTCTTCAGCCTTATCCAACTCTATATCTTGCCATCTCGTATATTCGACTTGATCAAAATACGTTGCATAGCTTTTTATATAATCATATATTTTTTTGCTAAGTTCATCTACAATACAAACATTAATATGCGTAATCTTCTTCTCTTTTAGAATATTTGCCAAATGTGGATTTGCTATATTAATCCATTTGTCCGTCATTAAATAATTATTTCGCCTGTAACATTCTATCAATTCTCCGTCAGATGTCATAACCGGTATGCAAGTATACTTTGTTTCTGCAAAAAATCTGCTTACTTCTTCAACATACCCTGTTTCATATAATATCTTTTTAAAATTGTAATTAATGTGTACTTCCCCATCTTCAAGCCATTTCTTGTACTCTGTTAATGAAATAATTCCTATCACTTTTTCATATCTATTTTTTACAAACAACACATTATTTGCATTGGAGACAAAAAACTTTTCTACAAGCAAAAAATCAATAGGTTCAAATATAAAAATTGGTTCTATTTTAATATAATTTTCCATTTATTTATCCCCTACCTTCACCTATGTTTCTCAAGTTATATTAATCCATATATAATTTCCTCTAAAGAAATCACTTCACAACTGACATATTGACTCAACTCTGCCTCTATCTCATCAAAAGCAAAAACTGCAGACACAATAATTACATCTACTTCATCTGATTGATTTATTTCATCTAAAGAATATATCGGAATGTCACAGAGAATATTGTTTACATCTTTATCTATACCATATACAATTTTGATGTCTGTATGTTGAAGCTCCTCCACTAATCGACTTCCCATTTCACCCAATCCGTATATTGCAATCTTGTTAAATCCTTTATTCTTCAGATAATCACCTAAATTAACTCCTTTGTTTTTTAGTACTAACCATTGATTCAATACATTATAGTATAATTTGAATTTATCAATTTTACCATTCTTGTCCTCTATCACTTTTTTTCCGTAGTTATTTACTACAGAAGCTGCAATCACACCTCCAGCTAATCCTCCAAGAATTGCAAATCCACTTTTTCTCATTATGAACACCTCTCTTTATCGTTATTTATCTATTCATATATTCAATTACTTCCTTCAAAATAGAACTCCATGAATATTTTTTAATAGCATATTGTCTCATCCTATCAACATAGAAATGGTTACTTTTCAGATGATTATAAAAATCAATCACTGTTTGAATATCTAGTCTTTGATCGTCATTTGAAACCTGTAAGACGAATTCTTCATTTCCTGTTAATCCGTCATCATCATATCCATATATAAAAGGAATTCCTCTTACACAATATTCTGCTGTTTTTATTGGAGCTCCTTTTATAACATTCTTTTTATACATCGCTAATGATCCAATTGCGATATCCGCATCATCATATTGATGATTTAAAGCTTCTCCATCTATTCTACCACAAAATTCAACAAATTCCTCTAAGTTATATTTGCAAACCAGACGGCGATACTTATCTGTTTCTGCCCCTTCACCAATTAACCGAAAAAACACCTTCTCTTTTCCACCATTCTTGTAATAGTCTGCCAATCCTTCTATTACTCGCTCATATCCATGCCATTTACTCATTGCTGCAACTGCCATCAACACAATTTTTCCATCTGGTTCTCTGAGCTTATGTAATGGATGCTGTTCTAGGTCAACACCATTCAATAGAGAAATGCAAGGAATCCCGAAAATAGAATCAAACTCTCCATAAGATGTGCATTGATCTACATAACACGATAACTGTTGTCTATAATATTCGTCTTCTATCTGAACTCGTTTATTTACAATTTCGCCATCGTAAGGTATTGTAGGAAACTCTAACACAGAAATTATATTTCTTTCCTTCATATCTCGCATAAAAGCAAGAAACCATTTGTCTGACAAGTCATAACGAATATATGCTTTCTGGATAGAATATTTTTGCATCCACTCCAGTATCCAACGATTACGCTCATCCTTTGTAATTGCCACTTCTTTTTCTATGATTTCTCCATTTAATAGCAAATATATCATCTGACCACTATAGGAAGTATAATAAACACTTCCAAATTCATTCGCGAACACTTTCATTTGAGCAAAGATTTTTTTCTTAATCCCAATATAGTCCTTTGCAAACAAATTCACCAATACAATATATATCATGAAACAATACCCTCCAAAAATTCTCCCAAAAACAAAATATTATCCTCTTTCACAAACTGTAACAAATCATTCTTTATTGCTTGGTAATATTTGACAGGTGTAATAATTATCTTTTCTTCTGTATATTCATTCTTTAAGTCCTCTAAAGAGATTGCTCTCACATCCTTCACATCAACGGATAAACCACCATTTTTATCAACAACCCCTTTTACATCTACCATATCACAAACCGCATTATATAATTGTATTCCCAAATATCCTCCACCATAGATATAGAGCGAGTCAATCTTATATAACTCTATACGTTCTCGAATATGCTCTTTTTCTAATAGCTTTCCCATCAACTTATAAGAAATGGATTCTATTCTACACTCACGTACATACAAATCAAATATTTCTTCTTCCTTGTTCATTACAATCCTCCTAGAAATTTCCCCATAACACCATTTGCATAGTCTTTCTTTGCTTGTAATATCGCTTGCTCATATATCTCAGGTCTATCCTCTAAACCTATACTCTTTTGAATCTTGTTCATTACATTTCTACACTCCAATGCATAGATTGGATTGGTCTGTTTGTATCGTTCATAGCAATATAAGCTGTTTCTATAACGATAATAATATCGCACCGGAGAATATTTATTTAAGAATAAATGCTTCCCATCCACAAAATATTGTTTAACATTATAATCTTGCTGATTATGCAGCAAATAAGCATTGTTCAATCTTACTACTTTATAACCATTTACTATAAGTCGTGCACAATATTCATAATCTACTTGTTCAATAAATAGCTGTTCATCATACCCATTTACTTTGTCCCATGCCTTTAAAGAATTGAATATACCGCTCTGCATCACCTTATCGAAATATGTAAAGGAATCTTCATTATTACGAAATTGCTTATCTGATTCAATAATCGTAGGGGCAATGATTGCTATTGATTCATCACAATAACTGCTATTCGCAAATGCCCTCATTCTATTCACCATATTATCGCATGCTTTACTGTCTTGATCAAAAGTTAGTAGCCAATCAAACTCATCCTCTATGGCAACATGTGCTATTTCGTTAATCGGAATACTTAAGCCGTTATTACTCGCACTAGATATGTATTCCACATTATCTATATTACAGACTTCATCAACAAATCTTGTATTTTTTGCTTCTGAGTTATCATATACATACACCCTTTCTACATCAGCAGCATATGACTTGATATTATCAACCACCTCTTCTAATGGATTATATACGATTACTAAAGCACATACTTTACATTTTCGAATCGGTCTCCAATCCAAACCAACTAAATGAACGATGTCTTCTCCCAAGTCTCCCAATATAATATGATCTAGGTTAATTACTTTACAGTCAAATCCTGCCTCCTGTAATTGTTGTCTGACGCCTAATTCATGTGCGCTATTGGCAACCATTACAACATCTGCTTTGTATTTTTGATAATCAACCACTTCATGTCCTGTTTGCAGGTATGTACCATATTTGTTCTGATTCAGGTCATATATATATTGTATATTGGTGTTTTCACTATCGAACATATTTAGAAAAGCTTGTCCTCGCATTCCTGCACCCCAAAGAGCAATTGTTTTCCCAGTTTCTTTGTAGCTGTTTATTACCTGACAAATTACATTAGCTTTCTTATTAAAATATTGTTCATATACCTTTATTTCATCCATTTTATCACCATATAATCATTATAAATAACCTGTTATATACTTTGGGTTAATGCACTTAAATATGCATCATTATTACACCTACTCTCAACTAACTGACTACATTTTGAACCCATTTCTCTTAACAGGTTTCTGTCCAATGCTAATAATTCTATCCTGTCTGCCAGCTTTTGCATATCTCCTAGCGGAACATCAAATCCTGTTTCATTATCCACCACAAATCCCTGTGCTCCTGAAACCTTTGTTATTACTGGCACTGTTCCAAAAAGCATCGCCTCAAGCATAGAAAGACCACATCCTTCAAAGTCTGACAACTGAACAAAAACATCATTCTTTAAATAAAAATCCTTCATCTGCTCATGTTCAATTCTACCATGAAGGATTACTTTGTGTTGCAGATTCTTATCATGAATATAATTCTCTAATACAGGCTTATACTCTCCCTCACCTGCAATATTAATCTTATAATCTATATTTTTTTCTTCTAGCTTCTCTATCAATGGAATCATGTAATCAAAACGCTTCTGCGGAACAACAATTCTTGACGCCAGACATATATGTATCGCTTCATCCACCGTATGATATGTGCGCTCTCCACTATACTCAAATTGAATAGGACTTTCCTTAAACCATACCTTCTTTTCAGATATGCCATATGCATTTATTAGCTTATTTTTTATTTCAGAACCTACACAAAAAATGGCATCTAAGCGTGGTGCTAGATACTGATGTCTTCTATATTTTGCTACTCTATCATTGTGTACCACAGAGACAATCTCGATATCCATATTATAATATTCTTTTAAAAGCATTCCCGCCCACATCAATTCATGTTGCCGACTCGCAAAAATGCGACATGGACAGTTTTGTGCAATATATCTCACCATTTTTTTAATATTCTCACTATATGTTTCATAACTTATATCCATCTGTGTTGTAAATGAAGAATATTCTAGAGGAAGCTCCTCCGATCTATTGCTCACTACCATTACTTTTTTATCTTGATTTCTTAAATCTTGCGCAACCGTATAAGTCCAAGAAGGTACTCCGCCTAATTCATATCCTTCATTTAATTCAAACAGGTATGTTATATACGGATTGTTTTGGGTATTTTGTTCTACCTCTGTCAAGTAACGTTCTTTCTCACTACATAAAGCATTATATATTAGCTCCTCTCTTAATATACAATGCTGCAAAACACCCATTTCCCCTAGCTGTCTTTCTATCTCCTCTTGATAGGCTTCTGATGCTATAATAATTCTGTATTCTTGTTCTTTCAGCTTTTCAGGATTGTATACCTTTTTTCCTAATACTTCTGTTCCCCATTTCGAACTACCGTTATCAACGAAAAAAGCGATTTCAATATTCATACTTTCCAATGCTTTTGCAACCTTCTGACCACCGCTTGAAGCTCCAAATATAACAATTGGTTTATTCTTCATACTTACCTACTCCTCCCACCATGCGTTAAAGTCATGTTTGCTTTCCTGTTGATCCTTTGGCGGCATTTGCATATAATCACCATACATATTGGTCAGATATACATCATATCCTTCTGGTGCTTTATATTGCTCGCCCTCAAACTCCACAAAAACCGTCTCATCAAAGTTATCTCTTGCTAACAACTCCCGATCTAGCTTTCCAGTCACAATATAACCAACTTGCTGTGAGGTATCAAAATCATAACGTGTCATGATATCCTTCATCTTAACCTTTAATTGTGTATATACTTCTTCTTGGTCATCCTTCATTCCGTATGTAAACCAGAAATCATCCCATTCATTTCTTAACTTCAACACTTCTTCTGTAAAATCAGCCACCTCATTCGCATCATCCGTTGGAAAGCCACTAATCGGAAAAATATCTATGTTAATTCCTGTTTTACTTCGTAACGGATAATGAATCTCCTCCAATACCGTTCGCTTATCAATGAGACGGGTAAACATATACGAAGTCTGACAGTTTTCTGCGTTAATCAACTTGTACATTTCATCCTCTTGAAATTCTTCAATCAATCTCCAATAATCCGGAACCGGCATAAATACATCAATATCATCATCCCAAGGAATATAGCCCTTATGCCGGATTGCTCCAAGTAAGGTTCCTCCACATAGATAATATCGCAAACCCAATCGGTCACAAGTATCACGGAAATACTTCAACAACTGAAGCTCGATATTCTTCATTTCCTCCTGGTCTATGTAGCGTACCCCTTCTATCTTTTCCTTTGGTAGCTCCGGAAAACTCAATAGCTGAATGGTCTGTGTACTTGTGTCATATCCCATCTGCGCAATTTCAGAACACATATCATGATAGCATTGAGACGCTATCAAAATCAGCGCATTCTCTCTATATTCACCTAACACATCCTTCGGCGCACTTAACATATGCTTTCCGTTAATACGAGGCATTTTTCCCGTTGCTATCATATCTCTTTTTTGCTTATTGTTATCCACTATTGCATCTATTATGATACCTTCTTTTTCTAAGCACTCCACCATAACCATTGCCGGCTTGTTGGCACCGAATACAACAATGTATTTTCCATCCAATCTTCCCGATGCAATCAGCTCTTTTACATTATCATACAAATATTTTGTGATACTAATTGTTTCTACTTTATCCATACACTTCGCCCCCTAATAAGCACATTTCATCTTTTACGATATCGTCAACCCATTTTCGGGATATTTCGATGCAACCTCTACTTTTTTGCTATAACGTCCTTTATCTTATCAAACAATCTTCTTGTTGATAAATTGTCTATATCCTGATACAACTTTCTTCTAAATTGCTTTCGTTTTCCCAATGCTATATCTTCTTCCAATACCTTAAGAATTGTTTTTTCTAATTCTTCTTGGTTTTTCGCCCTTACCTCTGGCATATATTCATCCCAATCAAAATATGCATCCCTTGTATCCTTTGCATACTCCTCATAATCGTAATGAAATGCCACCACTGGCCTATCTAGTAACATATAGTCACTATAAACAGATGAGTAATCTGCAATTAACAAATCTATCTTTCCTAGAAAGGCATTGACATCCACATCTGCTGAAACCACATATATATTAGAGTGATTTATCTTTTCAAATTCTCGCTTACAACTGGACTTTGGATGCAATTTGCAAACCATCATCATATGATGTTCGGTTAAAAACAAATTTAACTGCTGCAAATCACACACTTCAAACAGTTTGGATTCTGACGGTCGAAAGGTTGGCAAATAGCCAATAATCTTTAAATCTTGCTTTTTCCACAAAGCTATCTTGTCTACTAAGCTTTGTTCTTCTGGCAAATGCACGTTATGAATACTGTTTTTAAAATTACTGTCATCCTGTACATTTTCAAACAAGATATCATTCCTCGGATATCCTGCTTCCATCACATGGTCCTCTGACACTTGAAATGCTCTTGCAAATATTTCACTCATCATTGGCGAAGTTGAGAGAATATAATGGCTTGGTTTCTCATCCGATAATCTTCTCGGAAAGCTTTTGAAATATTCCCACGCATTCTTAGGATGTCTTACCTTGTCGTGCTTGTTATCGTAATTAATACATTTATTGCCCACACCATGCCAGAGATTGATTTTTTTCGCACCACCACTGAGCCAAAAGCTTATATCCTTTGAATAGTTGTCAAATATATATACTTTTCCTCTCAAACAATACCAGATTCCCTTTAGAGAATGATTGTAATAAGCCTCGTAGCCCTTCTCGTTTAAAAACTTTACAATTTCCTTATTCCGACTAATCCATATAGCACGTATTTGCTTTCCATTCACCATACTCGCTTCGATATTGGTCTCATTCAAATTGTTCTCTTGCAATCTCTTTGCCATCTGACTTACATACAAATAGAAATATCTTGGATTGTCCGCAAACCGTCTTCCAAAGGTAGAACCAAAGAGCCAAATATTTTTATTTCTAGGAAATAAAAAAGAGAACCAATAAACAGGCAACAAAAGTAATTGTCCCCAGTATTTGATTCCCTCTAATATCTTCTTCATCTCATCGCCTCATTCCCTTGAATTATTGTCTTGCAACTTCCATGTCCATCTTCATAGTCAGATAGAAACAATCCACCATATATTATATCGACATTTTTGCAATCATTCTTAATAATTATATCAAGCGATTGTCAAGTTGGATTCTGAAACAAAAGAAAAACTATTAAGCACCATTGAAATATGGTCAAAATAAACTAAGACAGGCACATTCTGCTCATCACAAAATGTGCCTGTCCGTTTATGGTTTTTACAGCGATAACTTCTATTCAAAATCAAATCACTGTCATTTTATAAATTTTTCTACCACTTCTTCAAAATCGTCTTTCTCTCAATCGGATCCATTCTACGAATCTGTGGATCATCATAGTAAGAATCACTCTTCACATGTGTAGTTGAAACCTCTTCAAAGATTGCTCCTGTTTGAGAAGTAAATGCATGCTTCTCTCCACGAAGTACCGTCTGAATATCACCAGGCTTCATCTTTCGCTCCTTACCTTCCATTGTCACAGTCAAATCACCATACAACAACTGGAAGGTTTCTTCCTTTACTTTATGCGCATGGGTTGGATGTTTTTGTCCAGGAAGAACAATAATTAACTTCTTGCAATATTCTCTGTTAATAATATTGATAATAATCGCACCCGTCTGACGAAAATGCTTCATTCCATAGTGATGAGAAAGCTCAACCTCAAAGTCATCTCCCAAAGCAATTCCCGCCTCATACAACATGCCCTTTGCATCGTGCACTACGCTACGGGCCAAATTAATATCTGTTGTACGTTTCTTCTCATGAAGCTCCTCGTTAGTCTTATAATCCCTACTAGCAATCACACCATCATAGAATTCTCCTGAGTGCATTTGCTTATCATGACAAGGCATTGCAAAGAATACATCCTCTCTTGTAATCTCTTCTCCAGCCTTTATATCACGCTTCAAATAAACACCACGCATCAATGAATTCAAGGAGTCCAATTCCTCCTGAGAGATATACTTCTCTCCCGCCTTCTTCATACCACAAATCGTCTTTGCCTGGATTGCTGACTCCACCCACTTGTCCGCTTGTTCTGGATTCATAGAATACGCATTCAATGTAATCGTCTCCGTAGGTAGACCAACATGTCTTTCTAATACCTTTGCCCCTTTAGCAATTGCAAGCATCGGTACCGTATTATCATCTGGATTCTCATGCCCTGAATATCCAATTGTAATATCTGGATATCTACGATTCATTTTATCAATGAAATCCAACTGCAATCGCTCAAAAGGAGCGGGGTATTCTGCAACACAATGCAAAAATGCAAAATCACAATGTCTATGTGTAAAGAAATTATATAACTTATCAATGTCCGATAAGGTCTTTCCTCCTGTGGAAACAATAAGTGGTTTTCCCGCTGCCGCCGCAGCCTCCAACAACGGCCAGTCAAGCGCAGAACAGCTTGCAATCTTAATAATATCCACTCCCATATCCATACACCATTCTACTCCATCCTCATCAAATGGTGTACTCATAGCAATCAGACCTTCCTCGTGGATTGCATCCACAAGCTGCTCAAATTGCTCGTAATTCAATCTTGTACTCTCAAATCTCGGAATATGCTTTACATCCTGTCTTCCTTTATAATCTGGATGAATAAAATTATCTAAATTACGAAATTGCAGCTTCACAGCCGCCTTAATATTATGCTTTCTTGCAATCTTACTCATCGCCTGAATGATATCAACTCCATGCTCCACACTACCCTGATGAGAATTCGCCATCTCAAATATAAACAAATCATCAAATAATTCACTTCTCATACGTAACCCTCCTTGGTAAATCTCTTTTCTGCTATGTAACAATATAGCCGATACATTATACAATTAGGTCTGTTTTTTACTAACTTAACTATATAATATATCGGCATTTCTTCTATGTTTCATAACCTTGTTTCACAGGTTACTTTTAGTTACTTTTTCACTCTGTAAAACATCAATTGTTTTATACCCATATTTTTGCAAACAAAGTATCTGTCTGTTTTTGCTCCCGTAATGCTTTCACATATTCTTCATTTACTGCTGCACCAAGCACCTGAGCATATTTTCCTTTTCCACCCGGCTTTCCGGTATGTAACCAGTGTAAATGATTCGACAAATCATATCTTTGAATAAAGTCCATCTGATATTGATATTCCGCATTCTCGAAAATATATTGCAATCCCTTCTCATTGAAATTGTATAAATGTGCTTTCTTATAATAATAATCCTTAAATGCCTCACACTGATAGGTTTTTACCAAAATATCATCTACGTTCGGAACCTCAATGTATATTACACCATCAGGCTTTAATATTTCCTTTAACTGCTTAAGAAATGCAATCGGCTCTTCAATATGCTCCAACACGTGAAACATGAATATCTTGTCAAATTTCTTCTCAAAATCCTCCGGATTACTACTGACGGTTATATTATCAAACCGGGTATTATCACGTATAAATTGTTGCGCTTTTTTATCCCATTCTGTTCCACAAACTGCCTTCACTTTATCAGCAATTGCCTCTAGAAAATACCCAACCGAACAACCAATTTCTAAAACTTCATCTTCTGCTTGTAGCTCCTCTCTTACGCGTTCAACACGTTCTATTGCCTCTGGGGTAAATGTACGAAACACTCTCTCTAAGACCTTTATATCATAATATTCAAACGAACGGGTCTCTTCACGAAATGTTCCGTCATAATATTCCTGCAACTCTTCACTTTCCGGACGCGGATACAAAAAATGAGTTTCACAATTCTCACAACAATACATCTTATACATTCCTGCTTCATCATTTCTTATTCTATTTGGTATATAGGTTATATTCTCACAACCACACAATGTACATTGAATTGTCTCCATCGTTTTTCTTCTCCTACATATTATACTTACCTTTGTTTGTTACTTGTCTGTCTTATTATAACTGTTCAAATATTGCATTGCTCTTTGAAAATCTTCTTCCGTATCAATGTCATAATTCTCGCTCATCTCATATCCTAAAATGACATCTCCGGACATCGAATGATTTTCCAATACAACATAAGGTCTAAATACATCAATACACGCATTTTGATAATATACCTGAGGCAATTGTTGCCTTGGCATATTATAACATTCTGGTATATCCGTCATTAACGGTTGTACCTTTTCTCCCTTAAGTAGCTCTGCCGAGTCATTGCTTCCAGCAATCTTTTTTTCCACATCTGTATCGGATGGTATTTTCAACCACATCTTATACGGAATCTCCATTGCCTTTGCCATACTTCGTACAGAATCAGCACTCGGATGATCAATCAATAGCTGTATCATATTGTCGATGTCTTCCACATTTCGAATCGGATAAGTTGGGCGAAGCTGTACTACAATATCGGCCTCATATCTCTCCTTCTCCCTTAACCAGGATAACGCATGACGAAAAACATCATAATCTAAAGCTGTATCCGTTGCATATTCTGCTGGACGTAAAAACGGTACTTCTGCTCCATATTCTTTTGCAATTCTCGCATACTCCTCACTGTCAGTACTAACAATTATACGATTAATCAGCTTTGATTGCTTTGCATGCTCAATAGAATGTGCTAACATTGGCTTGCCACCTATCATTCTGATATTCTTATGTGGAACTGATTTGGAACCTGCTCTCGCTGGAATTATTGCCAATATATTCACATTCTCCACCACCTTTTATCTCTTCTAATTCTTCATGTTTTCTAATGCAAGATCATACTTCTGCAATACCAAATCCACATTTTCATATACTACATTATAATCATATTCTAGCTTTTGATACAATCGAAGCATTTCCTTTGTCTCATCCTCTTCCGTAACGTAAAGATCCATATCCTGTTGTAGCATCAAGCTTTCCGTAAATTTATTAAGCAATGATGCCACAGCATCTTCTTCAAAGAGCTTTCCAACCTTAGATAACATTTTATTCTTTTCTTTAAATTCTTTTCCTAAATCATTGCGTTCCACAAGAACTTTACATCTTCTCGCTGCTTCTCGTGCATCCTTTGACATATCCTTTAATTTCTCAATCTCTTTTCGCTTTTTTGCAAATACTTCATAAACATCCTCTAGTCTATCTTGCGGAAAGATATATTCTTCTCGATCAAATATTGACTTGATATCGTACTCCTTCGTACAGTATTTATCCACCGCTTCTTGCAACGTAATAACCTCGGTACCTTCAATTTTGGCTCCCCCTTCTGTCGCATTGGTTACTTCAACAGTTCCTTCCCCTTCCTTAACAGCTTGATTAAACCAAATCCAATAGATATAGAAGTCTCCTCTTGTCTCTACCATCTCTTCCACATTACCAGGCACCATCATATGCCCAAACTCTTCTACATTTTTACGCATATTCTCCTGTCCACCTGAATATACCTTGCCACCTGTAAGTGCCAAATCCTGTCCAACTAGAATAATACGTTTAAATCCCATTCTCCATGCAAATCCATATGCAAAGGTTGCCACCGAGCCACCTACCGGAATTACAATAGGTCTTTTCCCATATTCCTCAATCAAAGAATCATAAAATCTGAAATCACCTGTTCCATAGATAAGCTTCTCCTTACCAACTACTTTCATAACCTGATGGCTCAAATCTGGCATATACAAAAAAGGAATCTCTCTTAATCTTTCATCTTCAAACAATGCCGGATTCTTACCATAATCCAACGAACAATACATGTCTGGCTCAATTCCTCGGTCTAACAGATACTTTGCCGTTCGATCCATTGCTATGATTAAGGCTTTACCCTTTGCCTGTTTCAACACTTCATAATTCTTATCTAAAGACGGACCACCCGCCACTATAATTGCTGGCATATCCTTCGGAAACTTTCCTATTAAATCCGTTGACAACTTCGAGTGTATAAAATATGATAAATTGGCAATTGCGTTATTCGTCATCGATCTACTTCTCGTAAGAATCGTACGCAAATTCGTCAATGCACTATCTCTACATTCCTTGAATATCGTCTGAACCTTTTCATAATATTCCGGAAACAATTCCTTGTACTTTGGATGTGCTTCTAGTACAGTAACACCTACATTTACATTGTTTAGCAAGAAGCTTAAACTACTAGATAACATATCTGCGTCAACGTCTTCTACAAACACGCTAATACGCTTATCCTCCAACATTGCAGTCATATCAAAATGCTCCATCACATAAAAATACAACTCTTTACACGGTTCATAGATTAATAACCGGGCATCCTCATTTAACTTCTTGGCAATCTCCAATACAATCCTTCCATTTCCCAAACCAAACAAGACCGTAATTGAATTCTCTGTAAGCTTAATCTTACCTGCAAACTTAACCGCTTCCTCCTCCGGACGATAAGTACTATTGAGCATTACTTTTCGTTCATCCTTCATAACACCTAATATATCCGAATCGTCCCGCGCCCGCTCTACGAAAAATTCATATTCACTTTTCTTTCTATCTTCATAATGCTTTTGCAGGTTGATATACATATCGTTATCACGTCGCTGCAATGCTTCCATATTCTTATCCCAGAACGACATAACTATTCTTCTCCTATCGCCTCTAATTTCTCAATTACATCATACTGTAAAATATCTGCAAGCAAAGTATAATCGTTATCCTCCATTGCAGCTATCGCTTCTGTCAACGAAGCTAATATCTCTTTCTGCAACATTTCATCCTCTATCTCTTCTATGTATACACCCAATAGTGGCAAACACTTTACCAATAATCCATATGCGGTGTTATAGTCCTCCTGATATAACAATTCTGCTATTTTTTTCAATACATCTAACAAATCCTTCATATCCATTCTCCTCATCCTATAGTTTTAACTTTTCAACTGCCATCAAAAATTATCTATATCTCTTTATTTTAAACATATACAATACACTAATCATACCAAAAAATGCGACATTATACAATTTTATTTCTACAATGTAAAAATGGACTGACCTTGCGGCCAGCCCATATATTTTATAAATAATCGGACTACTGTAACAAGTTAAGAACTCCCTGTGTAGACTGATTAGCCTGTGAAAGCATTGACTGTGCAGCCTGCTGCAAGATCTGGTTCTTGCTGAAGTCAACCATCTCTGTAGCCATATCTGTATCACGGATACTAGATTCAGCAGATGTTAAGTTCTCAGAGTAGTTCTCTAAGTTGTTAATTGTATACTCAAGACGGTTCTGAATCGCACCAAGTAATGAACGCTGTGCAGATACTTTCTTAATAGCTTCCTGAACTTTTCCAATTGCTACAGAAGCCTTTGCGCCATCTGTAACTGCTACACTTAAAAGATCTAACTTAGATAATGAAGTACCACTAATGGAAATTCTAAGTGTCTCACCCATATTAGCACCAACCTGTAATAGCTTACCAGAGTTAGCAAGTGACATAGAACCATCTAATAACTTAGTTCCGTTGAACTCAGCTTTCTTAGTAATAGAACAAATCTCTTCCTTCAACTGTGTAATCTCATCCTGAATTGTCTGACGGTCTTCCGTTGCATTAACATCGTTACGAGCCTTGATTGCTAACTCACCCATTCTCTGTAAAATAGAGTGAATCTCATTCATATTACCTTCTGCTGTCTGGATAAGTGAAATACCATCCTCAGCATTCTTAACTGACTGATTCAAACCACGAATCTGGTTTCTCATCTTTTCAGAAATCGAGAGACCTGCTGCATCATCTGCTGCACGGTTAACTGCATAACCAGAAGATAACTTCTCTGTGTTCTTAGCTACGGCCTTAACATTCTGACCTAACATTCTGTTTGTGTTTACTGCTTGCATATTGTGCTGTACTACCATAATAATTCCTCCTTGATATCAAATCCTTTTGATCTATTCCTTTGTTTTATTTGTTATAATTAAGTGAACTCAAATCCTTTTTTGTTCCTTACACAATATATATCGTCATACTCTCAGAGAAGTTTATACCTTTTTTTAAAAAAATTAAAAAAACTTGAGCCACGCCTCACATCGCAAGCACAGCTTGCTCTGTGTCGCGGCATTCTACAC
>CAYTOQ010000002.1:19920-27338 GCA_964439445.1 uncultured Clostridium sp.
CACTATGAGCCACGCCTCACATCGCAAGCACAGCTTGCTCTGTGTCGCGGCATTCTACACAACACAAACTTTTCACTATGAGCCACGCCTCACATCGCAAGCACAGCTTGCTCTGTGTCGCGGCATTCGCCGCATAAGTCTGCACAAAAAAAGAACCTCTAGTGAGCAAGCTCCCTATCGGCTCTTTTTTTGTACAGACTCGCGTGGCTCATTTTACGCGCAAAAGACCGCTCCGAATGGAGCGGTCTTCCCTACTTCACTAACTATGAAATTACTGAAGTAATGATAATACACCTTGGTTAGACTGGTTAGCTTGTGCAAGCATTGACTGTGCAGCCTGCTGTAAGATCTGATTCTTACTGTAGTTAACCATCTCAGTAGCCATATCAGTATCTCTGATCTGTGACTCGGCTGATGTTAAGTTCTCAGAGTAGTTCTCTAAGTTGTTAATTGTGTACTCAAGACGGTTCTGAACAGCACCAAGTAATGATCTCTGAGCAGATACATTCTTGATAGCATCCTGAATCTTACCGATAGCAACAGAAGCCTTTGCGCCATCTGTAACTGCTACACTCTTAAGACCTAACTTAGATAATGAAGTACCACTAATGGAAATCTTCATTGTCTCGCCCTGGTTAGCACCAACCTGAAGTAACTTACCACTTGCCATCTTACCATCCAATAACTTAGTTCCGTTGAACTCAGCCTTCTTAGTAATAGAGCAAATTTCCTCTTTCAACTGATCAATCTCATCCTGAATAGTCTGACGATCCTCAGTTGCGTTAACATCATTACGAGCTTTGATAGCCAACTCACCCATTCTCTGAAGGATAGAATGAATCTCGTTCATGTTACCTTCTGCTGTCTGGATAAGTGAAATACCATCCTCAGAGTTCTTAACAGCCTGGTTAAGACCACGAATCTGATTTCTCATCTTCTCAGAAATAGAAAGGCCTGCTGCGTCATCTCCAGCACGGTTAACTGCGTAACCAGAAGATAACTTCTCTGTAGACTTAGCTACGGCCTTAACATTCTGACCTAACATTCTGTTTGTGTTAACTGCTTGCATGTTGTGTTGTACTACCATAATAAATTCCTCCTTGAATATAATGCCGCTTCCTTGCGACATGTACTAGTGGTTTCCCACCGTAGATAGTTATATATAATATCCTTCGCACCCGAAGGTTATTATCACACACGAAATATTAAATTATCCTTTGTACTATATATATCGGTTAAATTATCTTAATCTTAACACTTTTTTCAGAAATTTTCAAAATAATTTTATGTAAATCTTTTTTCCACAAAATATAGTACTTTATTTCTTTTTATCCACAAAATATGCATCCATAACCTTAACATTATTCATTACCTTTGCATAATTCTGTGCTACACTTGCTTTATTCTTAGATGCAGAGTACTGCATTCGTGTTTTAGAAAATAATGCACTAAAGCGATTTCGATTGCGTTCTTCTAATACCTTAATTTCATTTCCTAACGCAATACACACACGGATACTTTCTTGTAACTTCAAAACATCGTCTCTATACTGTTCCTTATGATTACGTAGCTCCAAGCGGACGCGATCATATATTGTCTGAAATCCTTCGTCTAAATAATTCAATCGAGAAATCTGAATCTCTTTGTCATTTAGCGTTTTCTCCATCTCTTCCATCGCATAAGAATCTCTCTTACTAAGCTCCTCCTGCAGCTTGGTAATCTCTAAAATTCTACGCAATATCGTTTCCTTTTCTGCTATTGTATCCACTAAAACCTGAAGATAATTATCTGCCATTATGTACCCTCATTTCTATATTCTCGAATCCTTTGCTGTACGCATTACCTGTTTCCAAATATCTCTCAAGTCTCTGAGCTGAACCAATACCTCCTCCACATCATCCGGATTCTTTGAGATATTCGCTGCAGTCATTCTTTCAAAAATATATGTATAAATGGTATCAAATTCTTTTGCAACCGGATAATCAAAATTCAAAGTTGTCTTTAATTCTACAATGATATTACGAGCCTTTTGAATGTTCAAATTCGCTTTCTCTATGTCATTCTTCTCCATTGCCATCTTAGCAATATTGCAAAACTTAATTGCTCCTTCATAAAGCATCAATGTAAGCTCCGCAGGTGTCGCGGTAGTCACCTTGTTGGTTCCATATGCTGCCATTGGATTATATGCCATGTTCTCACCTCATACGTCTTTAAAAATTTTCTGTAGCTTTTCTCGTTATCTACATACATATTATAAATGCGGACAACAGGCAGGATATACACCCTACCTGTCATCGCGTCAGATATTAAGCAAACAACTGCGAAATGTAACTTTGCTGTGCCTGGAGCTTCGCCATAGCAGTCTCCATAGCCGAAAACTGCTCGTAATATCGATCTTCCTCTTCAACTAGCTCATCTTCCAAATCACTAATTTTGTCTTTGTAATCTTCCAATTCTTCATCAATATATTTGTCATTGTAGAATGTCAAAGCACTACTTAACTCTGTCTTTGCCATTGCCTTCTGCAAGCTTTCATATACCTTCGAACCAAGTCCAGACAATGTTTTTTCAACTGCTTCTGGATTGTTCATAATCGCCTTCATTAAAGAATCATCATAATCTGCATAATCTGCATCATCATCATTACCATAAATGTGAAGCTGACCCTTCTCTGAATATATACCTGTATTGATTCCAAAGGAAGCAAGCGAATAATTCTTAGTGCTTCCGTCTGAATTGGTTACAGAAATCTGTCCATTCAAGATAGAACGCATACTTGAAAGCAGAGAACTTATGGTATCATCTCTTCTCAATAAAGAAGCTTTTATAACACCTTCCCACTTTTCAATCTCATCATCGCTCATACCAGCTTTCTCATCTTCTGTCAAAGGCTCATAATCGGTCACTCTCTCTGCATCATACAAGGTATTCATCTCTTCAATTAATTCATTATATGAATTAACAAAATCTTTTACCTTGTCATAGATGCCCTGAGCATCAATACCGACGGTGAAGGACTGCTCCTCACCCTCCTCGGTTGCCTCAATAGTAATACCATTGATACTGAAGCTTGAACTAGACTGCTTATATTCTACACCATTATACCTAATTATGGCATCCGTAGCATCAATACGACCTTCCTCACCTTCTGCCAAATCTAAACCTAATGCACTAAGCGCGTCAGAAGCTGTACCATCTGCATTCTCTGCTTCAACTGTAAATGCATTCGCTTCTCCAACACCCTTTGAGTTCAGATAAAATCTTCCCTGCGTCGCATCATAGTTTGCCTCAATACCAAGCTTAGACAACTGTGTACCTAAACTACTAAGCGTGGTGGTTCGATCTATTGTTACTGCATTGCCATTAATCTTAATCTTTGTTCCCTCAGCAATTCCCAAGTCGATTAACTTGGTAGAACCCTTCACAGCACTGTTCTCTGTCTCAACCTCTTCATAGAACTTCTGAGAACCTCCAACTGTTGTGGAACCGTCTTCACTGCCCTTCGCATTCATTGTTACACCATCTGTTGTAACACCAAACACAGTCGCGTCTGCATCAGCCACTGCTGCAACCTTGTAGGATACGCCATTCTCATAAGTTGTTGTCGTTGTTGTTGTACCATCTTCTCCTACCGTCTCAGTTGTCACTTCATCAGCAGACACATTACTCAAACGGAAGTTGCCATTTACAAAGCTTGCTTCCATCTCTATACCCGCACCCGTAAGCTGTGCATTCATATTATCTAATACATTCTGTACCGATGCATCAGATGCTAATGCATTCCCATTTGCATCATATCCTGCACGGATTGTAACTTCCTCTGTTGTACCATCATCCAAAGTCTTAGTAACCTTAAATTCAGCATTGCGAATCGTACTCTCTAAGGAATCACCTTTGTTATCCTTCAAATCTGATAGTTTCATACTTGTATCTGAAGCTGCTTTGTATGAAGTAGCTGTATATGTACTACCTGTAAGCTTTCTTCCTGTCCACATCTGAGCGGTTGCTGTACTAAGAACCTGCACCTTATGTGTACCGTTAACCGCACTCGAACTAGCCGTAACCTTCACTCCAGTCAAATTACCAGTCGCAGACTTTGTTCTATAGGTAGAAACACTACGGAATGTAGAAAGAGCACCTTTATAGAAATCCATAATCTTTGTGTTCAAAGATTTCCAAGCTTCCTTTTTCCATTCCACCTTTGTCTTCTCTTTTGTCACATTGTCAATCTTTGTCTGATAAGCCTTAGATAACTGTTGAACTAAACTCTCAGTGTCCAAACCGGATGTCAGACCTGTCATTCGAATTCCTGCCATAATTATCCCTCCTTATCTCTTTTCGTCAACCAAAATTCCCGCAAGCTCTAACGACTTTGCAATCATATCCAAAGTCTTCTCTGGTGGAATCTCCTTGATAACCTCATCTGTCTCCCTATCTCTTACAGTAATAGATATTCTGTTTGTCTTCTCGTGATATTTAAACTCACATTGTGTATTTGTTGGGCGAATCTTCTTATTAATCTCGTTAATTGCATCCTTCACCTTCTCTGGTGATACCTCATGCAAATTCTTTCCTTCATCCTTCGCCTGTCCATCCTTTGACTCGTATCCTGCTTCTCTTCCCACAACAGGCGCAACCTGCTGTGCTTTCATCTGCACTACATCTGGTCGTTCCACAGATACTGGCTCACTAGCTCGATTCATTTGATTCATTACATTTGATTTAATACCTTCAATTGCCATTTTATCCACCTCCGTGTGAAATTCAAAACTATTTTGATACTTCATTACCTATATCGGCAAAACTTTACCAATACATTATATCTCTTTTTCATTTTTTTGTAAAATATAACAGCAGGGATCTGATTCACCAGCCTCCCTGCCGTCTTAAGCACATATGCAAAATTATTGAATTTCATTTATATACCAGCCACATATGCACACATCGCAACTACGTTGCTCCGTGTACGGCAGTCGCCGTATGTGTTTTCGTTTGAATGTTACTGAAACAAATTCTTCAATGTTTCCTGCGCAGTATCAGAAGCTGCTTCTTTGTTTGCTTCCTTAATCTGTGCATATACTTCTTCACGATAGATTGGCACAGACTTAGGTGCTGTAATTCCAATCTTTACCTGTTCACCCTTCACTTCTAAAATGGTGATTTCAATATCGTTACCTATTATAATCGATTCATTTTCTTTTCTTGATAAGGCCAACATATTATTCACCCGCCTTTTCTTTCATTTTCTGCACAGATTCATACACGTTGAATTTCACCGGGTAATCCTCATTTTCAACGATTAACTGCGCACCCTTCTTGGTTGCTGCGTTAATTATAATCGGTGCTTTCATATTGGCGGTTACCTTGGTCATATCCGATGGAACTGTCATCGCAAGCAAGAATAACAAATCCTCATCTGCAGGATTTCCAAGAGGGGCCAACAACTCATCTTCAATTATAGGAACATACTCTTCTACAATTGCCAACGGATCAATTACCGGCAACGCCAACAATGGCTCCTCCAATGATTGTAACCAACTAATTCGAGTCGAACTCTTGTCTTCTTCGTCGTACATAATAGCAAACTTAGTATAGTTTTCAAATCCAATTAATCCGCTTGGAAAATTCAAAACCTTCTCATCTGCAAGCTCGACTTCACCAAAAAACTTTGTCTTTGCTAACATATATCCTTCTCCTTTCAAGTAATAACCTAACCGTTTATCGACATATTGCACACTTTGTCTCACGATTTCACTCTTGCAAATAAGTGAAATCATATCGACATTATACCATCTTTATAGATAATCTAGCAACGTTTTCTTAATGACACCCGCTGTGGTTGATAATGCCGATTCATATACCAACTCAGCCTGATATAACTCAATTGCAGCTTCCTCTGTCTCGATATCCTCATTCGATGATTTCAATTCCTTAAAGTTTGCAACCTGCTCTATTACACGAGTTTGAATCAACTCGAGCTTAGAATAAGTTGTGCCTACCTTTGCCTGAATCGCGCTAACATCCTCCATAAAGCCCTGGAAGTTCGTCATATTTCTACCAAATAGCTTTTGCATTGTTTCACGCTTCAAAGCTAATTCCACATCTGCATCCTCAAGCATCTTATTTATCTGCTCTACAGCATCTGCATCGTCCTTATATTGAGGATCCTCCAACATCAAGGTCAATTTAGATATGGTATTTTCAATATCCAACACATCCTGCACTGCTGTGGCAAGAGCTTCTATCTTATTACCCATATCATGAGTGATTAGTTCTCTACCCTCTGCATTTACCTTAATATATTGATTAAAGTTAACCTCATATTGTATATCCTGTCCTGCCGGGTCAATCGTAAAGTTTGTGTCCTTGATGGTTCCATCTGCCATTTCTTTATGCTGAACACAGTTAAAATACATCTCCGGTCTAAGATCACCAACTTCAAAATCGGATTTGGTATATTCTACAGAAATATTCTGCGAATCCTTAATTTGATTGTAAATGTTCTCACCAAATATAATCTCTCCCGTTTCCGGAATATAATTTACTTCATTTGCTCCCACTTGGTAATAGGTTGCCGAATCTGCCGCCTGCTTTACATTCAGAGTAAATGAAACCGCATTGCCATCCGCATCCTGAAGATTAAGAGTAATGTCATCCTCCACATTGCTATATGCGAGTCTCATACTATAGACGTCCTCTGCAACCGGTGCCGTATAGGTTGCTGTACCACCCAAAATAGCATCTAACTGTGTAGAATCTACCTCGTTCAACACTACACTCTTTGGCTCAATACTATTTGGATGAATATCCTGTGTTATATCATAAGACAATCCCTGTTTTGCCTCATCGTTTTGGAAAATAAGATTCGTTTCTGTCTTGTAGCCAGAAAACAGATATCTTCCAGCATAGGTGGTTCCACCCTCTGCGTAGATTGCATCCTTAAGCGCATACAATTCATTGATAATTGTACTTCTATCCTTTGTCTGATAGGTGTCAGATGCACCTTGTTCACAATATTCATATACATCATCCAAACGGTCGAATACATTCTGAATGGAAGTCTGTGTCGTATCTAACCAAGATAACGCATCTGGAATATTCTTGCTCTTATACTGGTCCAACTGGTCGCAAGTGGTACGCAACTTAAGAGCACGAATCGCAACAACCGGATCTTCTGAAGGGGCGGATATTTTCTTTCCTGTTGTAACCTGCTGATTCAATTTATCTACTCGCTGCATTGATTTTTGCATATTCCTCAAGGAACTATTTGTTACCATTTGATTGGTTACTCTCATAGCCTTTCTCCTATCCGGTTACTCCATTAACCTCACTTATTACCTATCCGTCCGTAGATAAGGTGTTTGCAATCCGACCTATCGGTCTTCTTGCTTTTTCTTACTTCTTACGTTATATCACGA
>CAYTOQ010000002.1:27438-62942 GCA_964439445.1 uncultured Clostridium sp.
GCACTCTCGCAATCGCTACGCGATATTCGCAATCCGACCTATCGGTCTTCTTGCTTTTTCTTACTTCTTACGTTATATCACGATTGCTTCGTGCAAGCACTCTCGCAATCGCTACGCGATATTCGCAATCCGACCTATCGGTCTTCTTGCTCATATCGCTTCACCTGCCAAATAACTACTTACTCGGGTAAGCAAGCTTATCCGAGTAAGCAGTTGCTTGGCAGGTGTTATAACGTATATATCGGCTTATCAGCCTGTTTGATTAATAAGCTTATCATAAACTTCGTTCATAACTGAGATAACTTTACTTGCCAAATTAAATCCATTCTGGTACATAACAAGTGCTGCTGCCTCTTCATTGGTATCAACAGAAGAAACCGACATTCTCTGATTGTTGATTACCGTTGTCACCTCATCCATATTCTTTGTAAATGATTCAAATTTCGAAATATCTACTGCTTGGGAGGTTGTAACAGCCTGCAAAAACTGAGAAACCGTTCCTTGCGAGAACATACTCTGGTCTGTCATACCATATATCATCTCATCCAAGATATCCTTTGCATCCTTATTCCCCTGTAAGATATCACTCTCATACGAAACCACCAATTTGTTCTGATCTTTTGCTATATCCTGATTAATCGCCCAGTTCAATGCAGTTAATTGATAGTAGTTCGAACTATCCGAGGTAATCTCCAACGGTGCTCCTTCTACTGCGTTTCGGTCAGTCAAAACATAATCGTTGCCATTCACATCTACCGCTGTAAAGAAATCCAAACCAGGTTCTGCGTTGGCATCTGCACCTTTGGTAAAAATACTATTCATATAGTTTGACAATGTTCGAACAAACTCATTTAGCTCTGTCATATAGTAAGGAATACCCTTACAATCTATACTTTCACCCATACTTGCAGGCTTTCCTCTGTCGATTGCTGCGCTTTCAAAGGTTGCAGGAATACGCTTTCCAGTCTCATCCTCTAAGGTGATGTTCTTAAATGTGAAGCTATCTAGCTTACCATCTCCATCTGTATCCAACGCCTCAAAACCTTCATAGTAATAATCCTTACAATTCAATGTAATGGTTCCCTCTTTCGGAAGGTTGAGCTTATCAATATCAATACCGCCTTCCACCTTAATCGTTGCAGTGGAACCATCTGGCGTAGAGCCATCAGTTGCTGCTGCAATCATTCGCTCAATTGTACCTTGGAATGGATTCGCATTGTTACCATCTCTGACCTCTAACAGGCCCTTCATCAAACCTGTCACATTACTACTATTAAAATTGAATTCCTCACCTAATGTATCATTCAAACCTACCCAGTAGACATCATACAATCCATCTACATCATTTTGGTTAATCTTCTCTGCTCTTGCTGCCACCTTAAGCTGCCGGCACTCCATATCGTCTACCAATAGCGCATTGCCAATACGTACTTGATAAAGTGTTGTTCCGGAATCCACCTCATCATTGCCTTCTTTGTACATAAGAGGTGTCTCGATTACCGTAACGTTTACAAGCTCCGAAAGCTGATCTACCAACAACTCTCTTTGGTCTCTCAAGTCATTGGCATTACCATATCGGGTTTCTATATTCATTATCTGCTTATTCAATGTATATATCTGGGAAGAAATGGAATTAATTGTATCCACATGAATTGCAATCTCATTGTTAATATCAGTCTGTGTCTTTTGATAATTCGTTGCCACCTCATTAATCAAATCAGTGAAATTGTTCACCGACTGAACAAACTGGGTTCGATAGGTTGCATCCGAAGGACTAGACGCAAGGTCCTGCATAGACGCACTAACCTCTGACAGCAACTGCGTATATCCTGATTCAGACTGCATCTCGTTCAAATAAGATTGAAGCTGTGACAACTGCTCATTTACTGCATTGTACTCGCTTAATTTCGAATTTGCCGCGCGATATTTGGTATCATAGTACACATTGCGAAGCTGTATAATTCCTGTAGTCTGTACACCAGTACCCATCATACCATAGGAGGTACGCACTCGTAACGCCTGAGCCGCCTGAGAAAGCACCGTCTGTCTGGAATAACCTTCTCTATCTGCATTGGAAATGTTATGTGCTGTTGTATTCAAATTAGCAGAATAATAATTCAAACCCGATAATCCTGTATTCAATCCTAAAAATGTTGAAGCCATATCTCCACTTCCTTTCCAATCCTATGTCCTATTATCCCAGCTTACTAATTAAATGTTCCACCATCTCCGACACTACTGTAAAGTATCTTGAAGATGCATTATAACCCTGCTGAAATTTAATCAAATTCGTTAATTCTTCATCTGTAGAAACACCTAATACGGTCTGTCTTTGGTTATCCAATTCCAAAATCGCCTGCGACTGTGTTTCTGCAATACCTTCGTATGTGGCACCCTTGTTTGCAAAATCTGCCACAAACTCTTTGTAATAACTCATATAGTCATTTACAACTAAACTGTTTGGTCCTAACGTTGCAAAATCGTCCTCCCACATATGTATCAAGCGGTCGGCTACATCCTGCAACTCTTCATTTTGTTCATTGGTAAGAGGAAGCAAGCTTGGGTTTTTAATCAACTCATCATTAACCTCCAAATTACCAAGTGTATATAAAGTCAACAATTCATCTTCATTTTCTTCATTGTATACCTGCACCGTTGCAGTTGTACCATCCTCCAAGATTACCGTCTGCTCTGTGTAACGGTCGACCGTACGACGTTTAATCAACTCTTTTCCCTGGAACTGGTTTTCCTCACCCATACCATAACCAGCATTTTCTTCATCCAACACCGTAATGGTTTGTGGCTGTCCACCTACCAAAATAGTAATCTCTTTGTTTGGACATAAAATATCATTCATCTTTGTTACAATACCGTGTATCAACTGGTCAAACTGAGCGATAATATTATTCACAGTATATGGTTCAAGATATGTATTGTAATATTCTCTGTCTTGCACAAACTGCTGATAATCTGTCTGATACTGTTCATAATCTGTCTCATATTGAGTCAATGCAGTTTGATACGCCATATCGTCTGCATAGTCAGAACGAACCGGTCTCACTGGTGCTTCCGGTGCAACCGGAATATCGGTGTAATTCGCAATCCAATCACCACGAGACATAATAATTCCCTTCAAAGAACCCACATCCGTCTTTGCCTCGGTACTCGGTACATTCTGCAAATTAAAAACGTTGGACTGATCATCCTTCCAAATCGGAACATAGTAATCGCAAGACTCGCTAACCGCCTTAACATCCATCTCATACACACGAGACATACTTACCAGGGTACGATGCTCTGCATATACATCCACCTGACCATCCGCATTTTCTTTGTAACTGATAGAAATCAAACCTGACAACTCATCTAAAGCTGCATCTCTCTGGTCTCTATAATCGTTAGCACTCTCAATATTGGATGCCTCTACCATAGTAATCTTATGATTCAAATCGTAAATGGTATTCGCCAATTCATTGATACGGTTCACCTGATCTTCTATTTCCTTGTTCAGATTTTTCTGATAGGTTGTAAGCTCATTATATATTTCATTTGCCTGTTCCACAAAAGTAACTGCCTGTGCAATAAATGAGCTTCTGGTTACAATACTATTCGACTCCTTCTGAAGCTCCTGTGCAGCAGACCACAAATTTTGCATATAAGAACGGAAGCTGCTACCCTCCATCTCACCAAAATAATTCTGTACCTCTGCCACCACATCATATTTGGTCTGGTAAAACTGCTCTCTTCCAAGCTCCTTACGATATGCCTTATCTACAAATGTATCTCTAATCAACCGAACATCCGCAATCACCGTACCAAGACCTGCCTGATTTCTACCTACGGCAGTATCACCCAAATTATGGTAACTCAAATCTGTAAGGAGAACCTGTTGTCTAGAATATCCTGTAGTACCAGCATTAGTTATATTATGCGCTGTCGCATTCAAAGCATATTGGCTGGACTGCAATCCACTTACACCAACCCAAAAGTTACCCATTGTTCCTGACATACTATCTCCTCCTTTCCAGATTGTTCTTTCTTATTGTTTTGTATCAAATGATGAGTAGCTGGCTCCTAAGGTTGAGCCACTATAGTTATTTTTGTTGTAATTCGCCGTTTCAGGCGCCTGATTCAAGGATTGAATCAAATTAATGGAATACTCTGTCATTTCCAAAGATTCCTTCAGCAATTCCTGATTATGAACGCTAATTTGTTTCAAATTCTCTACCTGCTTTAACATTTTGTCCCTTACAACAATTAAAGGATGCTGAAACTCCGGCTGCTTCTCCATCATATCAATGATTTCGGAAACAGTAATTGTTTTCGCATCCTTGCCCATTACGGTTGCAATCTCGGTTAAAGCCTGATTCCTTCTATGAGACACCGCTGTAATCTCGTCCACTATTTTCTGTTCTTCGGCATTCGCTTTTACAAGCTTCTCCAAATCGTTGGCTACTATCACTGGTGTCTTCGCCATAGACTCTTTTGTCAAAGTATCATATAACGCACTTTCCTCCTCAAGAGTCTCTATTAAAGTCTCAATTAAGCTTGCCATCTGATTCTCCTTTGTCAATCAAATGTCCATATAAACTCCGAAAGCAAATGCTTTCGGAGTTAAATGGCTTTTTCGTCAAATGCAGCCAAAAGCTTATCTGCAAAGCTCTCTGCACTTACCTGATAGGTACCATTTGCAATGCTTTCCTTCAACGCATTAATCTTATCCTGTCTCACGTCCGGAACCTCCTTCAATGCAGTCTTAGCTGTCTGCATATCCTTTCCAACCGACGAGAAAGACACCTGATCTGTTGTTGAAGTAGCGCCTGTTGTACCAGAATTATAACTTTTCTTTACCGATTGATTTCCATAAATCTGAGAAATCTGGTTATATGCACCAATTCGCATTGTTACACCTTCCTCCTTGTTACCAACTAGAATCAAGATTCTAGCCGATGTATTAAGCCTAAATCTATTAGCTTCACTAATTATATCGGATAATTTCGATAAAACATTAGACCTAATATTAACTTTTTTGAAAAGAAGTTGAAAAGATTGAGAGCCAGGCAATCACACTCCACAAGATATTGATTACCTGACTCTTAATTTTCTTATTACTGATCTAAGAAACGCATTCTTGCCGCTTCTCTATGTTTCTTTGCAACAATTGAATCATCCTGCTTATACATATCATTGACAGTTCCCAACAGCTTACCCTTACACTCCTCACAAAGACGTCCGGACTTGATAATCTTTCCACAGCTCTCACAATCCAAACCAACACCTGATTCTTCAGAGAAAGAAAGTCTTTCTTCACGAATCCAACGACGAATCTGAGAAGATGGAATCTCATTCGCTTCAGCAACCTCCGTGATTCCCGCATGCGGATTATCACGAATAAATTCTTTCACCGCAATAAACTTCTCATCCAGCTTTGTTTTACAACTAGGACAAATCGGGATTCCCGATAAATAATTAAATAATCTTTTACATTGTTTACATGTCTTTACTTCCATCTAATATTCCTCCCATTATTAAGATTCCATTCCAGCAACTATCCAAATATAATCACTATCATGTACATCCACTAAACCGAATAGCCTTTTCCAATCGCCACACTCGTATAGTAGACCTTCTCTACACCTGCGGTCAATAACACCTTTGTGCAAGCCTCTATGGTCGCACCTGAAGTATAAATGTCATCTACCAACAGAATCTTCTTTAATTTTATCTTATTTTGACCTATTTTAAAAGCATTTTTTAGATTTTTCATTCGAGTTTTGTCATTTAATTCCTTTTGCGGATTCGTATTGACCACGCGAACCAGATAAGAGGGATATACTGAAACCCCTAGACGCTTCCCTATCGCCTTTGCCAACACCTCTGCCTGATTGTACCCTCTTGCCCTTTTCTTCCAACGATGAACCGGAACCGGAATCAATCCATCCAATTGCAACCGTTCAAATTCCTCTCCATATTGGTGCATTATACAATCTGCAAAAAACTCTCCATACTCACGTTGATTATTATACTTAAATGCATACAATGCATCCTTTAATTCACCTACATAATCAAATGCCGGATATCCTCGCTGATAGCTTTTTACAATCGCTGTACAATCAACGCAATACTCATCCTCCACACTCTCTACTGTCTTTCCACACTTCAGACAATACGGTGGTTTAACCCATTTTTGCTTCTTAAGACAGGTATCGCAAACCTCGTTTTCCCAAAATTCCAAAACCCTTTTACACAGCGGGCAACATCTCGGATAAATCAAATCCAACAACACACGCCCCACTAAATCCTTTCTATCATTACGGACTCCTTCCGTCAAACACACTCCTCCTTCTATAATTTCTCCTCTAATAACTCTAACATTCTTATATCTAAAGAAGAATATCGTTTCTGTTCATCATTATTTAATATCATGGACTCTATCATCCGTCCACTGCCCACCATAACAACACAACTCTTCGCTCTTGTCACAGATGTATACAGCAAATTACGATTCATCAATATCTTTGGTCCAGAAAACAGCGGTAATACCACCGCTGGATATTCACTTCCCTGAGACTTGTGAATTGTTATCGCATAAGATAACTCTAGCTCGTCCAACAAATTATATGGATATCTCACCTCTTTATCATCATCTAAGAGCACGACAACCTCCTCGTTATACTCGTCAATTTCCTTTATGATACCCATATCACCATTGAATACACCGACACCCTCTTCTATCTTGAAACGACCCTTGTCGCTATAAACCGCCCATTCCAATTTATAGTTATTGCGAATTTGCATCACCTTATCTCCCTCACGGAAGATAGTTCCACTTCGCAACTCCTTTTCTTTTTTCCGGGAACTTTTAGGATTCAATGCCGCTTGCAATACTACATTTAAGTTTCCCACTCCCAAATCACCATTTCGCATTGGGGTAAGCACTTGTATATCACTTCCCTTGCAACCGACATACTTTGGCAACTTCTTTGTCAACAACGCCGCAACCTCGTCCACCACACTTTTCATATTGTCACGAGGCATAAAAAAGAAATCCTTACTCTTATTATCTAAAACAATTGGTTTTCCCTCGTTAATCTTATGGGCATTGTCCACAATCATACTTCCCTCTTCCTGGCGGAAAATACGTCGCAAAGCCACCACAGGAACACATCCAGAGCGAATAATATCCTTCAACACATTTCCTGCACCTACAGACGGAAGCTGGTTCTCATCACCAACCAAGATTAAATGTGTACCCGGCACAATCGCAAGCATCAACGCATGCATCAAAGACAAATCCACCATAGACATTTCATCGATAATAATGACATCCGCTTCTAGCGGATTGTTTGCGTTTCTCTCAAAATGAATACCGGCAAATCCGCCATTCTCCGTGGCAGCACCATTTAACTCTAACAAACGATGAATGGTCTGCGCTTTGTAACCCGTTGCCTCTGTCATTCTCTTTGCTGCACGACCCGTCGGTGCAGCAAGAAGGATATCTGCTTCTTCCATTTCAAAATATTTAATGATTGCATTAATGGTTGTGGTCTTTCCTGTACCCGGTCCCCCAGTAACCACTAACACGCCTTGTCTGGCAGCTTGACGAACAGCCTCCTTTTGCAGTTCATCTAACTGAATTTTCTCCTTCGTCTCAATCAGTGCTATGCTATTGTTAAATGCCTCTTCCGGAATATTTACCGTCGCTTTGGTTTCTAACAACATCCTTGCTGTGTTGAGCTCCTTGTGATAGTGACTTTGTTCGTAAACAATAACCTCTCCATCCTGTTCCTTGAAGACTACTTTTCCATCTATCTGCAGACCCATCAGTTGATTTTCAATCAGCTCTTCCACTTCTCTCACTGTAACCGTATCATAACCATACATTTCTTCCTGCCGCAGGTCATTACTTTTTTCCAAGAGCTGTCTCGTCCAGCTAATTACAGTATTTTTCGGCAGATAAACGTGACCGATTCCCGTCGCCTGATTCAAAATATAAATGCAGGCTGCTCGTATACGAAAATCCGACTGCACACCGATTCCAGCCTTCATAGCAATGGCATCTGCTATTTTAAATCCCACACCACTGATATCCTCAGCTAACTGATAAGGATTTTGTTTGATAATCGTGTACATTTTTTGTCCGTATTCATCAAATATTTTAACTGCCAAATTGGGGGATATCCCATACTCAGACAAGAAAATCAACGCCTCTCGCATCGCCTGCTTTTCTATAAACTGAACACCTATCTCATTTGCTTTTCTCTCAGAAATTCCCTTTATCTCTGCCAGCCGCTCTGGTTCTTCCTCGATTATCCGAAAAGTGTCTTTGCCAAATTTCTTGATGATGCGCTTTGCCATAATTTCGCCTATACCCTTTATAGCTCCTGAGCCTAAGTATCGTTCCATACTCACAAGGTCATCTGGCATTTTCACCTCATACTCTGAAACACTGAACTGCATATCGTACTGTGGATGCGTGACATATTCTCCCTTTGCTAATATGTACATTCCTTCCTCTAATCCACTTAGATAGCCAACACAGGTTTCATCCTCCCCATCACTAGTCTCCACAGCAAAAACAACATACTGGTTACTTTCATTTTTATATATTATTTTTGATACGATTCCTTCTAGTTCCATACTTCCGCCTCAATTTCATTTCAAAAAACAATGCTTATTTTATGTATCAATAGGATAGCATACTTAACAAAAAAGGCAAAGTGGAAAATGATATGATTCCACTTTGCCTTCTCTTCTTTTATAAACCGTAATTACGTTTCATTTGCTCATATAGCTGCTGTGCAAGACCGATACCATTCCCCTGCTCTGCAGTGGCTTTTGCATATTCCTGTGTCTGCATATCGCTAAAATAATCTAAATATTGACTAGTCGTTCCGTCCTCTTCATCCTCTGCCTTCATAATGGTCTTTTCCATTCCTTTATACATCTGCTCAATAAAGTAAGCTTCAAATTCCTTACAGGCGTTCATCAGCTCTTCCTCTGTCGCCTGCTGATCCACCTTACTCAATGTGTTTTCCAACGCGTTCGCTGAGGCATTGGATGCTTGTGTATAATAATCACTGTAGTAGCTACTAGCGTCAATTCCTGTAATTGCCATAATGGTTCCTCCTTTTTTTGGTGCGACATTCGTCTTTCACACACTCTATCGCACAGCGCAACTTCGTTGCTCAGTATCGCGATGCTCGCCTAATGAAAGCACTATCGTGCTTTCCCCAGAAACATATACTCCAGATTGACGTGCAAGCACGTCATCTGCTCCATATGTTTCTTAGCAAAAGACTATCGTCTTTCGCTAGGCTCGCTATCCGCGTAAGTTGTTAGCTTGTTGGAGCATCTCGTCGGATGCTTGGATAGCCTTAGAATTCATTTCGTATGCTCTCTGTGCAACAATCATGTTAACCATCTCGTCCGCCACCTGCACATTAGACATTTCCAAATAACCCTGATGTACTAAGCTCTGTGCAAGACCAGGAGTGGTTGACTCTTCTAAAGGAGCACCAGATGCTACCGTTTCCTGATATAGATTACCACCTACACTGCTTAAGCCAGCAGGATTGTTAAACTGTACCAATCCGATTCTCTGCTCGTAAGCCTGTCCATTCAATTCCCCTGTAAGTGGAACCTTGTCACCATTCGCGCCCGTTACAAAAATCGCACCTTCTCTATCAACGGTAACATCATCTGTTCTATACTCTGATGGAATAATAATAGGATTGTTATTCTGATCTAATACCGGATAACCCTGAGAGGTGCATAACATCACTCCACCCTCTACCGGCTGCACATTGAAACTACCATCTCTTGTGTAGCAAATGTTTCCATCGTCATCTCTTACCTTGAAAAAACCAGAACCTTCAATTGCCATATATGTATCCTGTTCTGACTCCTGCAAGCCGCCCTGTGAAAATACGGTTGTAATAGAGGAGGTTCTTGTTCCCAAACCAACCTGTGCCGGCACAGGCTTATTCTCACCTGCATTATTCGTTGAGGTAGACTGTAATGTCTGGTATAACAACGATTTGAATTCCGCTGTATCCTTCTTATATCCTGTAGTATTCACATTTGAAAGATTGTTGGAAATTGTATCTAAATTCGTCTGCTGTGCAATCATTCCCGATGCCGCAGTCCACAATGAACGCATCATATCAAAAAACCTCCTTCTATACTTTTCCGATTTCATTAACTGCTTTGTTCAGCGTATTATCTACTGTCTGCACCATCTTCTGACCAGCCTCGTACGCTCTTGTAATGGTAATCATATCTACCATTTCCTCAATAACATTCGTATTGGACATTTCCAAATACCCCTGATTAACAATCGCTGTAGAAGCCTGTAAGCCCGCTGCGTCTGTAGCCTCATACATATTCTCTCCATAAAGCAATAACGCCTGTGGATTCGCAAATGAGGCAATACCAAGAGTTGCTATCTGCTGACCATCAACTAAAATGTTTCCATTTTGGTCAAATGCAACATTCTGTGCCGTCTGCGCTCCAGGAATCTGAATTCGTTCTCCATTCGTATCCAACACATAATCTCCATCCTTGGTCACAAGATAACCTTCCGTGTTTACAGTAAATGAACCATCTCGCGTATATTTCGTAGTGGTTTCTCCCTGCTTGTTTGTTGTCTGAATGGTAAAGAATCCGTCTCCACTTAACGCCAAATCATACGTGTTACCGGTCTCGCGCAAACTACCCTGAGAAAAATCGTGATAGGTTTCACCGATTTTCACGCCTAGATTCATATAGCCAATAGGATATTTGCTTGTTGTATCCAAGTTGTTGTCATTGATACGAACTGCCAGCTCGTCATCAAATGACTGGGAGGTTACGTTCTGCTTTTTGTATCCAACCGTATTGGAATTGGCCATATTATTGGAGATAACATCTAAACGCTTCTGCTCGTTTACCATACCGGTCCATGCTGTGTAAAGACCTCTTACCATTTTTTCAACTCCTTTTCTAATGTATATTACTTTAAAAATTGCAAACATGCCTGCATTGGTTTGTTCATATTACATAACCCTCACAAAACATATCGTTTTGCAATTTTTTATCCTTCACTCTCCATTACTCCACTCAAGAATTCAATGTATTTACCTGTTCCAATAGCTACACAGGTCATAGGATCTTCTGCGGTCATGGTTGTAATTCCTGTCTCTTCCTCTATCAATTCCTCCAAGCCATGAAGCATTGCTCCACCACCTGTCAAAACAATTCCTCTATCTGCAATATCTGCCGCAAGCTCTGGTGGAGTCTTCTCCAAAACAGAGTGTACTGCTTCAATAATCTGTTCTGTTACTTCTTCTAACGCCTCAACCGTTTCCTCTGAGGTCACTGTAATGGTTCTAGGAAGTCCTGTTACAAGGTTACGTCCACGGATATCCAAGGTCAGATTTTCAGGACGGCGATAACAGGTTCCAATCTTTATCTTAATCTCTTCCGCGGTACGCTCACCAATTAAGATATTATGCTTCTTTCTCATATAACGTACAATTGCCTCGTCAAAATCATCTCCGGCAGTCTTAATGGATGTACTTACCACGGTACCTCCTAACGAGATTACTGCGATATCCGCTGTACCACCACCAATATCGACTATCATATTGCCACATGGTCTGGAAATATCAATTCCTGCTCCGATAGCTGCTGCAACAGGCTCCTCTATAATAGATACATCACGAGCTCCAGCCTGATAGGTTGCATCCTCTACCGCTTTCTTTTCAACCTCTGTTACACCACTTGGTACACATACAGAAATTCTTGGTCTTCTACCAAAAAAGCTCTTACCCACTGCTTTTTGAATGAAGTATTTCAACATCTTTTCTGTAATACGGTAATCTGAAATAACACCCTGGCGAAGCGGACGGACTGCCACAATATTCCCCGGGGTTCTTCCAAGCATCAATCTTGCCTCTTCACCAATTGCTTTGATTCGGTTTGTGTCCCTGTCAAATGCCACAACAGATGGCTCTTTTAACACAACACCCTTTCCCTTTACATATACAAGAATACTGGCTGTACCCAAATCAATTCCTATATCTGAACTTGCCATGTTCATACTCCTTTCCTATATCTATCGACATAAATAGCATTTTTATTTAGATTCCAAATATTTACAATGATAAAAATGTCGCACTAACCGTCTTTTTTCTTATTTTTGTTCTTCTTCAAAATGAACAAACTCCAATCGGCTCCATTTATTGTTTCCATATGGACCTCCACAATATTCATAATTTGGTCCAATTCTTTCATATAAGTTTGCCATTTTGTAACTTTTCGGTTCTCGATAAAACGCTTACGCACGCCACCTATGTTACGATACTGTTCCATTTGGTCATTAATAATGTCTGCCGCTCGCATTCCAACTAAGCTATATCCAAACAATTTATCCGTCGCCTTATTGGTAAAAATGATATCTCCCGAACGATTATCCTTTACATACACCGCATCACGAATGTGGTTGTAAGACTCCAAAAGACCTGTCTTCACAACATCCGGTGCATTCTCGTTTCTATAAGCTCCAACCATACTTTCCAAAATCTCAGAAACAGAATGTGCAAAATGCAAATCAACATTATCAAATTCCCGATTTTTATCGTCATCCGCAAATACCACATAACCATCCATTCTATACGAAAGCGATAGCTTATGCACCAAAACGGCCTTATTCGATTGTTTTGTCATTTCCTTCAAAAACGGTTGCTCTGCCAAATGATTGGCAACTACCAACGGCTGCTCCTTAAATTGTTCCTTCAAAACAGCATACTCCGCCTGAGACATCTCCATTGTATCAAAAAACGAAAGATTCTCACCTACTTGGTTCCATATAAAATATCTTTCCACATTTTCTGTTTCTTTATTCTCTATATACAATCCAATATTCTCAACAGATAAATACAATCCAATCTTATAACATATCTCATTCAATGCCAAATCCTTTTCTTTGGACATAGAACGAATGATATCCTCTATAACACGGCGTTCCTTCTGTTCTTTATGTAATTGCATCTCTGTCAGTTTGCGGTTTCTCATTTCCTTCTGAACCATATCCTGCGAGTAAAAACATTGTACAATGGAGTTTGCCAGATGCCACTGTTCCTCTGCAACTTCGCCTAATATAGCTGGTCCATCTGTAGCAAAGCTAGTCAGCACCCAATATGCTGTCACCACCTGCTCGAGCATCAACGGCGCAAATATCATATGAACCTGCATAGAATCCATCTCAATAGTCATGCTCTGAGGAATTTTCTCCTCCTTTACCCTTTCCGACAGAGTTACAAAATGCTCTTTGAAGGATGGTCTTTCACAAAGGTCGTAGAACAATCCCATATCACTAGCCGGACCTACCGGTCTCGTCAATTGCTTACCCTCTTCATCAAGCACAACTGTATAATAATTCGCATGCTTACTCAATGCATCTGCCATAGTCTGAAACTCAGCAATCATATCTCGATCGCTGGCATCAATCGCGACCACACTGACAGGATGATTCGTGGTATTTTCTATAACCTCCGTTTTCTCCTCCATAGTGGCAACTAGTTCCTTCTCAATATTCTTCTGCTCAGTAATATCTGTAATCAAAAATGAAATCTCAGCCTCGCCATCAGAGATACGATTCACGGTCACCTCGTTTTCAACCCATATCTGATTTCCCTCGTCCGTTACCATACGATAAATCTGCACATAATCGGTAATACCATTTGCCACCGCCTGATAAATCGCATCCAACACGCTATCTCTATCCTCTGGGTGAATATAATCCTCCGTCAAGCGATAGCCTTTGCGGAGTGCGTCCACATTCATTCCTACCATATTCGCATTTGGCGAAATATAGCGAAGAACCCTCTTTCCAGCCTTATAAGATTTTACACAAACCACACTTTTCATTTTCGAAATTGCATTGCTCAAGTAGGTATTTTCCCGGCTTCTTTGAAGCTCTTCCCGCAAGTCGAACATTAACAACTCTATATCCGTAAGCTTGCCAAAATCGTTATAATTATACTTTATCAAAAAGCGAACCGGTATCAGTTCTCTCTCCTCTGTAAGTAATCTACACTCCACTGTGTTCTCGCTTACCTGCTTACTTACATCCTCTTTGAATAAATGAAGCACACGCTCTACATCCTCTAGACATATCAAATCAGTCAACTTGACCAAATCCTCATACAACTGCCCTCTTGTATAACCATACTGATTAATATTTTGCGAAACATACTCCACATGATACCCGTTCTCTTCTATGCAGCTCACATGAAATGCAACTATCCTAGCGTGATTCACAATCCGCTCCAACGTCAAACTTCCAATATTCAAATCCGCTCTGCGCTCAAACAAAAGAGTATAAATGAGCGTGTCTGCTTCCATCATCTCATTGATCAAACCACTTACCAGATACTCCTTGTTATCCGCCACCATACGAATACGATGCCAAATCAAGCTTTTCTTTCCGTGAAGCATTTCCCAAAAGTTCATTTTCGAGAAGCTTCTGCCTGGCTCTATCATAATGTGTTCGACCCTGCCGCCTAACAAAACCTCAGCCTCATAGTTGATATCTAACACATTGCCTGACTCCGCCTCAAAAACCACCATCGGGTATTCCAAATATTTTGCAAATTGTTTGAAGCTTTCAATACGTTCTGTATTCATTCGCAACTCCTTTAGTAGTCTTAATTAAACTTAATCTGTGGAATCTCCTCTGCATCTTCGTCCGGAAGTGCAGGAACCTCTACCTTCGGTGCCTCAATTCCCTTAAATGCTTTATCTGTAATGTTCTTCGTTTCCGTACATGCCTTTACCACACCTTCTACAGATTCCATTAAGCTTGCCATATAGTTACTTACATTCTCGCATTCCTTCTTCATAGAACCACGAATTGTAGAAACCCGATCTCTTGCTTCAGAAAGCATCTGCTCCCTCTCAGCCTCTGCATTCTCTAAAAGCTTCTGACATTCTTCATTTCTTCGTGCCACAGCCTGCTTATATTCCTCTTCCGCACGAACACGAAGACTATCTCTTTCTTCCTCTGCACGACGGATAATATTCATACTCTGCTTTTCAGAATCCTCAATCAAATTACGACTCTTCTTCTCTGCATCCGTCACCATATAATTACTCTGGCTCTTGGCGTTATTCAACAACGCATCGCTCTCTTCCTTCGCCTCGATTAGCATCTTCTTGCACTGTTCTTCTGTCTCCGCCATCATCTTTTTACTCTTGGCTTCTGCGTCCTTTAGCATACCATCACATCTCTCATTGGTCTCCACCAAGGTCTTCGAAATAATCTCTAACTTGTCTGCATAGCCCTTAGAACTCTCCTCTTGCTCTGCCAGCTTACGATTTGCCTTCTCCAATTCATTTTGCAAGGACTCATTATATTTTTGCATATTCTCAATCGCCTGATTAGACTCTGTGTTCATGCTATCCTTTACCAGTTGAAGGCTTTTTACCGTTTCGCTCAGCTTCGATATTGTCTGCTTCAAGTCCGCAATATCTTGCTGATGAGACTTCCTCATATCACTAATATACTGATCCACTACTACCTTGTCATATCCTCCAAAGGATACAGTTTTAAAACGTTCATCTCTTGCCATGGTTGGTCTCCTTTCCTATGTTACAAAGATTAGGTAATTGCGAAACCAGAAGTTTTTATAAGATGTGGCTGGTTTCATAATTACCTAATTACAAATATTCTAATCATATAAGTATAAATAGGCATTATTAATTGTCATTATATCAATTTTTACGTATAAATGCTACCTTTACATCAACTTTTTCTTTCATTTTTTTCCATATTTCTCAAACAAAATATTGTACTGTCAAGATTCCTCTGTTATACTTTCCCTAGAATAAATGTTGCGAAAGGAGATATTTCATGGATAACAACTCATTTGGATTTATGAATAACTTCACATTAAAAATGATTGCTATTATTACGATGCTTATCGATCATATCGGCTATATATTTTTTCCTCAAGTAATTGTCCTTCGATATATCGGCAGAATCTCTTTTCCGATCTTTTGCTTTTTAATCGTTGAAGGATTCTTCCATACCCGAAGTCATATGAACTATCTAATTCGCTTATCCATATTTGCCCTGTTGTCTGAGATACCCTTTGATTTGGCATTTCACAACACACCGTTTTATTGGGGGGCACAAAACGTATTTGTCACCTTGGCACTCGGTCTGCTTGCTATCTTTTGCCTAGAGGAAATGAACAACCGGCGACGATATATCATACCTCTGATTTTAGTAGGCGTTGCTGCAGTATTTTCAAATTGTGATTACGGCATCGGCGGAGTCCTCTTAATCTGTATCTTTTACCTAACCAGACATTCTCCTGCTATTCGTATATTTCTAACAACTTTGATTTTATATATGTTTTATAATCCAATGGAATTATACGGAACCATTGCCCTTATACCGATCTTTTGTTATAACGGAAAACGCGGACCTCGTAACAAAATGATTTTTTATTGGTTTTATCCAATACATTTACTTATTCTTTTTGGTCTCTCTACTCTTTTGCGATAATTGAGATATCAATACGGAATCATTACAACCATATTTTCTGTAACATAAAAAAGAGCAGCTTTGCTACTGAAATGTTGAACAAACACAACAACATTTCAATACAGCCAAGCTGCTCATTTTCATTTTATCTCTTCTTTGCTATCATCAACGGAATCAACACTACAACACCCGTTAACACAATCGTTCCACCCGGTTTTAAATTGAAGTAGTAAGACAACACCAGACCTACTATCGTAAATGCCACCGCAAACAGCACTGAATAAATTACAGTCTTCTTATAACTGTTCGCTATCTGCATCGCACAAGCCACCGGAATCACCATCAGGGAAGATACTATCAGCGCACCTACACTCCTTGCCGCAACAGAAACCGTAATTGCCGTAAGCAGGGTAATCACAAAATTAATCTTTTTGACCGGAAGTCCTGCAAGAATCGCCCCTTGCTCATCAAAGGTAATAAACATAAGCTCCTTGTACAACAATAAGAAGGCTGCTACCACTACCACCGTCACAATAACCACCAATACCACTTCCATATCGGTAATCGCTACAATACTACCAAACAAGAAAGAATTAAATGCCGCACCATCCTCAATGAAACCCGTCAGCACACTGGCAAGACCTATTCCCACCGACATAATAATCGATATCGAAATCTCAGCATAGCGAGGCAATTTCCTACGGATTGTCTCAATACTAAATGCCGCCACCACACAGACAACAACCGCACCCACAATCGGATCTATTCCCAATAACAATCCAAGTGCCACCCCGGCAAGGGACGTGTGTGACAAGGCATCTCCAATCATAGAAAGCCGTTTTAATACCACAATCACTCCAATTAGCGGAATAATGATTGCCAGGAGAATTCCGACCAAAAAAGCTTTTTGCATAAATGCATACTCAAACATCTCTAGCACGACGAATCCCCCCTCTCTTCCGAACCGGCTTCCGAAGAATTCTTCGATGCAACACGCTCAATTACTTCACTGGCTGCAAGCTCCGACTTCCTCTTCTTGTAGCTTGCATCATAAGGAGCGTCCTTCTCTGGCAAATCCACCTTTTTTGTCTTATAGGTTTTCGAGCCATATCGTTTGCTCTTTTTCATCTTGTCTAACAACACCTCATCACAGAGCACGGAAGACTTATCCAAATGCACATTTCCATTGCTTACATGATAAAACTTACCTGTGTATCTCGCCACCTGCTCCATATTGTGTGTCACCATCACAATAGTAATGCCATACTCCCGGTTCAAGGTCGCCAGCAACTGATACAGCATCTCTCCCGCTTCTTTATCAATCCCTGTGAGGGGCTCGTCCAACACCAAAAGCTGCGGGTTTTGAATCAGTGCTCTTGCAATTAATACTCTTTGTTGTTGTCCACCTGAGAGCTCGGAGAGCATACGTTTGCGGTACTCTGCCATTCCCACAAGCTCCAAGGTTTCCACTACCTTTTTACGATGCTCCTTCTTCGGAAAATGAAACATACCAATATCCGAATAAAGACCCGTCATCACAATTTCTTCCACATTAGCAGGGAAATTATTCACCGTATGAAAACCCACCTGTGGCACATAACCAATACTTTCTGCATTTACCGTAATGGTTCCCTTTGTCGGGGATAGCTGACCTAATATCAGCTTCATCAAGGTACTTTTTCCCGCACCATTTGCGCCGATAATACCCACATACTCTTGTTTCTGTATTATTAAATTGACATCTGCAAGAACATTTTCCTTCCCATAGGCAAAGCTCATATTCTCAACGATTATCATCGAATCCTTCATGTTTTTCCCTTTTTCTTAATTTCCCCTGCAATATCCCATAACAAGGGGGATCATTATCACTACATATTCGCATTAATTTCCTTTGCCAACTCTGCCAGCTCTTCCATATTGGTTTCCCCAGGAGCATAATGGAAGTCCACTCCATCTCCCTCATATCTAGGAATTAAATGAAAATGAAAATGAAACACAGTCTGACCAGCAATCGAACCATTATTCTGCATAATATTCATTCCATCGCATTTCAATACCTTTTTCAACCCTCTTGCCACAGCAGTTGCAAGAGTAAATAATCTTCCTGCTGTATCTGCATCGATTTCAAACACATCCTTATAATGCTCCTTTGGAATAATCAAGCAGTGTCCCTTCGTTGCAGGTGCAATGTCAAAATACACGCGAAATTCATCATCCTCATAAATTGTTGTGGATGGAATTTCTCCATGTGCTAACTTACAAAAAATACAATCATCCTTTACCATTATTCTTTCCTCCATCTTTTTTTATAAACCGTCTTTTCACAAACAAAGGCATAGTTACCTATACGAACTATGTTTTTTATCACAATATTTTGATATTATAGCATTTTTACAAAAAGAATACCAGCCTTCGTGATATACAAGTACGAAGACTGGTAAAATGGTTACTATTACACATAGAAATGGTAACTTTTAGTTACACGCTATATTCGGTTCCACCCATACTACTTTCCACTAAGCCGCCAGAGCCATAGGTAAGTCCTGCATAGACCTTCTCACTGTAGGCCATAACCGGTCCACTCTGATCCGTCTTAGCAATCTCCTGAAAGCTTATATGGAATTTTTCTAACATACCTTTGCAACGCTCTAAATCCAAAGGCTCTCTCTTAATCTTTGCAGTAATCAACTGCTTGTTAATAAATGCAAAAACGGAATATACATCCAGCCCAACTGAATTCTTCACATTCACCACATTCATCAATTCCACCTGAACTGCCTGCGCCTTATCTACGCAAGCGAGAAAGGTGTCTACATCCTTTGCCTCAAATGCGTGAATTGCCTCTTCTATCCACTGTATCTCCATCTCAAGCATAACCACCGTCATTTCTCCAATTCCGGCTTGCGTGATTCGCATTTTGTACACATCCATCTGCTCTGCTGTCATATCTTCACCCAATTTCTATACTACGGTTATCACGTCGCAGCATTCACCATATCAAACAATTTTTTCTGCTATTATCTCTGGAACAACTGCAACAAGCCCTCCGGACGCGCATTTGCCTTTGTCAAAATCTGCAATGCACTCTGGCTCAATACATTCTGCTGTGTGTATTCTGTAATCTCTTCTGCCATATCTGTATCCGACATACGGGATACCGCACCAGTCAGATTCTCATTTGCTGTTTCCAAATTCGTTACTGTGTAATCCAAACGGCTCTGATATGCACCAAGTGCGGAACGAATTGCCGACACCTTTTCAATTGCAGCATCAATTTTTCCAATTGCCTCGTTTGCATATTCACTAGTATAAATGTTAATCTTATCAATTTCTAAGGACTCAGATGTAACCATATTGATATTGATGTCAATGGTCTGTCCTTCGTTGTTACCAATCTGTACTACCATTGGTCCTGCTGACAATACAGTAATCTTTGCATTAAATGCTACAAATGCTCCTGTATTAGGGTCTACATTATTAGGGTCTACGTCATATACCATTTCAAAACCATTCTTATCTGTCACAGTAATGCGGTTACCCTGTGCTTCAACCGTTGCCGTATCCTTGAATCCGATTCTATCTCCATTGGCATCCTGTGCAAAACTAACTGTTGCATTCGTTCCATATGCTGTACTTCCATTCACTCCGAACAATGCACTCAGATTGTCATTGATTGTGGTAACAGTAATCGACTGTTCACTACCATATTGCTGTGTTGTAAGTGTGTTGGCATTGGCATCATAATCAATACCTAATTTACTTGCAGCATCACGAATTCTTTCGTTCACCTCTGTTCCAGTCATTCCTGCTGTAATCTCTATCTCAAATCGATTGATTAACAAGGTTCCTTCCTGTGCCTCCGTGATAACGGTTCCATCTGGAACAGCAGTAAGACTAGTAGTTGCCCGGGTACCAACACCTGTCACATTCAAACCATACACATTTGGCTCGATATCACCACCGATTTCCACAATCTCTAAAGACTCTACGTCTGTATAACCTTTTTTGTTTAGCTCACCATTTAAAAGCTTACGACCATTGAAATCCGTGGTATCTGCGATACGGTCAATCTCATCCTGTAACTGCGCGATTTCGTCCTGCATCGCATCTTTATCTTCTTCTGCATAAGTCTCATTCGCCGCCTGAACTGCAAGCTCTCTCATACGAGCCAAAATAGAGTGTACTTCATTTAACGCACCCTCACCTGTCTGTATCAACGAAATACCGTCATTAGCATTGGCAACTGCTCGGTCCAAGCCTCGAATCTGGGAATTCATTCTCTGAGAAATCGCCTTACCAGCCGGGTCATCCGATGACTTATTAATCTTATATCCGGAAGAAAGTCTCTCCATGGATTTTGTCAAATTACGATTAATTGCATTCAAATTATTGTTGGCCAAAAAAGCCATTGCATTGTGGTTTAATCTCATCGTTCTCACCTCTGTCTAATTATATATTCAGCGGCTGAAACTCCTTTTTCTAATCCACTGCCTTTTTATCTATAGAAAATCCCTTTTCTTCCAACTCTAGAAATTCACAATCTGCGTTGTGCTTCTTTCTAACTACTAATTTATTTATCGGCAGTTATTCCCATCAACTTAATAGCTGTAAGTAGCTGCTTTGCAACCTTATATAACTTAGAAGTAGAAACCTCACCATTTTGTGCATCTGCGACATATTGCATTGGTTTCGTTCCATCTAAGCGCACATCCTTCAAGCCCATTCCTGCCTTTGCAAATACAGAGCGGAGAGTTAGCTCATTGGATTCTAGCTTCTTCTGACCCACTTCCTCTTCTGTCACAATATATCCTTCTAGCTGGTCACCACTGACACGGATAAATGCTTCCAGCTTGCCATATCTTGCAGTATCCATGGTAGCGGTTACCTCACCAGCATTGCTTCCGTCTCGCAAGATAGAAACCTTCATAATGCTCACTTCATCATCCACCACCAAAGGTATCTGGAACACATCCTCCGCCACAGCACGCATAGCAATCGGCATACCTGCATTCAAATATTTTAATGCCTGAATATCCATAGCGGTAATGGTACCATCTCCCTCTTTCTCATGTACTGCCGAAGAAAGCTTGGAGCGGATATTTTCCAAACCATATACCACATCCTCCTTACTCTCCAAGGTCTCTAGTATATTGGCTTCCTGCTGTGTAATTTTCTCTCGATTTTCCTTCGGAAGATTATTCTTAATATTGCGAATCATACCATAAATGCCGTCTTCCCCGTACATCACCTGATGTGCAGCTATGAGGTTTGTCACCGTCCGAGGCATATCGTGAGCTTCTAGCATAGTGGCTACATTTTCCTCGTAGGATAATGCCTGCTGCAAATCCTCACTAATCTGGTCTGCAAGCTCACTCTGTCCTACCCCATTATCTCCTGCCTTCATGATAGCATTTAACTCCTCAAAGGACATGTTGCGATAATCCATATTCTCCAAGCTTTTCAAGGTCTCCGGACGAATGTGTCGCAAAATACTTCCCGTCAGGGTCTGGTTATATGCAGTCTCAATCTGGGAAAGAATACTTTCACCATACGTCTCCACATTGACTCTCTCGCCAAAGTTGTCATCCACAGCCACATCCATACCCTGCACCTTGCGGCTCTTATCCGCTGCAAACAAATTATTCAGCGTTACCTCCTGTCCATTGCGCACTACCGCACCGATATCTTTTCCACGGGATTTCTCCACCTTATCAAGCAGGCGATAAATGCCGATAAAGCTCTTTCTCTCCTCCTCTGTAATGGCATTTTGTCGATCCATCTGATAGAGGAACTCTGAGAAACGCTGTTCATCAGTCACACCACGCACCTCTCGTTGCTGCATAATCTCTTCATTTAATCCATCCATTGTCATGTTAAGTGGATTCTTTCCCTCACGGATTAGATTTAATACAATCTGTGGTGTCAAGGTCTCAAACATCTGTTGAACCTTGGCATCTGCTGACTTCACACTTGCAATATTGGCTCTATTTAACTCCATTTCATTGTACGCAAGAATACGAATGGCGCGCTGATTCTCTTCATTGCGGTCCATATTCATATCCTCCAAAATAGCATCCACATTTTGGAACGCCTCCGTTATGGAGTCCCCCATATCCTTTCTAGGCTTTGTCATCATGGTTTCATAGGCATTACCTGCAATCACTGACTTGATTCTTGTACCTGTTTCATACAACGCACCCACTGTAATGGTTGGACGTTTCACCATCTCACCTAAGGTGTATTCCGGCAACGTCTTCAAGCCCTCTGTCTGCTTCAAGCTCTCCTTTAACAAATCTACATCATCTGGAATGTCGTGCAAATCATGGGTAGAGACCACATTTTCATAAAAGCTGTTTTCCTGCTGTCTCAATGCATCCACAATCTGGGACAATGGCTTTGCATCTATATTAATATCTACCTTTACCAACCGCGTTGCTGCTTCCATAGTCATAGAAAGGCGAATCTCTTCTAGCTGTCTTCTGGCTGCCACTGCATTTGGATTGGTAGATAACGGAATTGCACCTTCCGGTTGTGCACTCTCCGCCGTCATACCGCTAAGTGAAAGACTTGCACCCTCTACACCTTTATTCACCGGCGTACGCATTCTTGCTACATCTGCACTTCTCATAGAAATGTTATATAGATAAGAAATACTAAGCGGCTTACCCTGTGCCACTGCCCGATCCACAGATTGTGGGGTAATACCTTGCAATTTCTCCACCAACTGCGCAGCTCTCTCATTCACAGTTCTTCCACTAATCCGAGCCTGTTCTGGCGGATTGCCGACCGCAATCTGCTCCTCTATATTTGCCTCTAGCTGTGACACCTGAATTCCCTTTTGGTTCACGTAATTCACACCCATATAAAGGCGAAGGGAATCTACGGTAATTGGCAATTCATGGGTCAACATAAACTTTGCACCATCCAGACTCTGCTCTGTAACCGACATTCCTGCCGCCTCAATAATTCCAGTCACCTGGGGATAGATATCGTTCCACACCTGATTATTCAATGGTAATGGGATGGACGGACTCTCCTCATTGACGCTATTCTTTGCAATATCCAGATTCTCTATTGTCATATCCATATGGTTTTTTACCATATAAATCATCTGCTCTTCCGTTACAATTGGAGCATCCCCATTTTTGATAATTGCGTTTTGTTTTGTTGTCGTGCCATTGATGTTCCCTGCTCCATTTACTCCTTGACCAGCCACATTGGAACTCTGTCCGCTTGCCATATTCGCAAATTGTGCTCCGCTCATTGCACCGTTATTTGCACGGACACTTTCTGCACTGACAATATATCCTTCGCTGTTGAGTCTCGCACCGCCCGGATACATATTTTCCTCTGTTGGAACCGCATCCGTTGCGATACTCTCTGTTATATCAGAAGCAATCTCAAGCGGTTTTGACTCCCCGGCCATTACGCTCTCACGAAGTTTCCCAATCGTTTCCTTCACCACATCACTTACGCGCTCATTTACCTCGTCCTGATGCTCTCCTGTACGAATGGTGATTACCATACCAAGCAGGTCCGAAAGAGTTGCGTTGGTCACATCAATCTGCATCATTCGAAGCTTGGTAATCTCATCGGAGGTAAGACTTCTTAGAATCTCCTTCTGGTTCTCCTTTGCCTGTTTCTCATCCAATGCGCCATCCAGATTTTCCTTAATCATATCTGAAAACTGCTCTGTACTCTGCATCACCTGGGCACTGGTAGCGGCATCTAACACGGACGCCTGTTCCTGTGGTTTTGTTCCTACAATCTTAAGAGATACCTGCTTGTTGCTCGCTTCCTGTATCTTCATATAAATGGTATCTCCAGGCTTGGCACTGTCTAACTCCTTTGCTGCCTTGGTCTTAATCTGAATTCCATTGATATCAAGAACCGGCTCCTTTCCACCCTGCACCAGCTTGCAGGCAAGCAAATCGCCAACACTGTTACCACTTAATATACTACTAAGTCCGCTCTTTTGCTTTCCATTACCTTCTGCACCTGTCGCACCTGAAAATCCAACATTATTGAACATTACATTATCCTGTTTTGATGAGTTATTTCCCGTAATCTGATAATTCATTGCTACACCTCTTTCCAAATCTTCGTGAATCTATATATAAACTCTTTCTTCATTTTCTACCATGTCTATTTTGGCTCATATTAAAGTCTATATATTATGTCGGAAGAAATGAGAATTTTGTAAATATAGAAAAAAGAAAAAGAGACTGCCATATGCAATCTCTCTCCCTTCAAGCTCTATAGTTTCGCAATCACCTATTACTGTGTAATCTTCTTTGCCTGTTCTTTTTTCTTCTTCTCCGCTGCCTTTGCTGCCTTCTTCTCTTCCTTGGTCATATCCTCTAGTTCCAATTCCTTCTGTAACTCTCTCTGCTTCGCACGCATCTTCGAACTAAAGCTCTTCTTTCCAGTCTCTTCCGCAGCTTTGTTTTTCTTCTTTCCTCGAATACTCTTAATCTCAACAATGTAGATTCCACTTACCATTGCCTTAACCTCGCACTTGGTTGGAAGCTCATCAAAAATCCCATCATCACAGATAAGATTGATGGTCTGTGGTCCCACCTTCGCCTTAACAATCGGTAGCTTTGCATTGCGGTAACGCTTTGGAGTCTGATCCATAACCACCTTAGGAAGACCTGCTTCCTTCATCTTCATCATCTTCTTATCAATAATCAACATGGATGTCATCTGGGCAGCCTCTCTCATCTGCACCTTCTGTGCCATCTGCTTTTTCTGCATTTTCTTTCCAAAGAAATACAGGGCAACAAATGCAGCAATCAATACAACAAGTATAACTAATGAAATAATTAATGCCTTTGACATATCCTTCCTCCTATCCTACTTTTGGTGATGTCTCACCTTTTTCTCTCTTTATTGTTTCTTCAATAATGTTTTGTACATAAGCTCCGGCTTTTTTCTTTTGCTCCTTTGGTAAATCCTTAATATAGAACGGTTCACCATAAATCACCTTAACTCGTCCCTTACGAATATCAAATCCCGGTCTAACCTCTAGAAGCTTGTCCGTATCAATTAAGGCAACCGGAACCACAGGACAATCTGCTTTTTCTGCTATCTTCAAGCTACCCTCTTTAAATGGTAACAGACCCCGTCCCTTGCTTCTAGTACCCTCCGGAAAGATTACCATGGAATATCCATTTTTAATGCGTTCTGCTCCGTCCTTAATCATCTGCATTCCGGAGCGTAAGTCGTTACGGTCTAGAAACAGACATGCTATGTCTTCCATCCACCATGCAAGCAACGGAAACTTCTGTATCTCAGCCTTCGCAACGAATCCCGGCCGTTTTGTGCTGGTTGTATGTAGCACTAAGATATCAAAATAGCTTCGATGATTCGATACAAACAAAACCGGTTCCTCTGGAATATTCTCTATCCCTTCTACATCAATCTTCACACCTGATTGGAACAATTCCCAGCGAAATCCCCAATATACAGCGGAGTTTCCCACCTTATAACGGAGGTCCGGATTCTTTTTTCCAATCTGTGTAAGAATACCATGCACCGGTATCATAAGCACCAAGAAACAAAACAAAAAACCTAATACTAATACACTTCTCATTTCTTTTCCCTCTTCCATTTATCAAGATTCTTGTAAGTATAGGTTCAGAGCTTGTATTCTCCTATCTCCAAACCTTGTATATCACAAATTTCCTCAAAATAGTATCGAAAAAGATTATCTTCCGTATAGCTTAGCCGTCTCGTATAGTCTCTCTTCTAGATGCTTGGTCAAATCCTCCTGGCGGAATCTCCAAGCCCAGTTGCCTTCACCCACACCCGGAGTGTTCATTCTTGCCCATGAATCCAGGCAAAGCACATCCTGCATCGGAACAATCGCCATATTGGCTACGGATGAAAAGCATGCACGAATCAAAGTCCAACACACATCTCCACCATCAGTATTGTAATATCTTCTAAGCTTGTCTCTTGACTGCTCATAACACTTCTGATACCAACCAAGAGTTGTATCATTATCGTGTGTACCTGTGTAGCATACACAGTTTCGGATAAAGTTATGTGGAAGGAAGCTATTTTCATCTGGATTCTCAAAGCCAAACTGCAAAATCTTCATTCCCGGTAATCCGAATTTATCTCTCAAGTCAATAACTGACTGATCAATCTCACCTAAATCCTCTGCGATAATTGGCATATTATAACCAAGTGTCGCCTCAAGCTGTGTGAAGAAGTTCACTCCCGGTGCCTGCACCCATTTACCGTTGATGGCAGTCTCCTCACCGAAAGGTATTGCCCAATATTTATCAAATCCTCTGAAGTGGTCAATTCGCACAAAATCCGCAAGCTTCAACTGATGACGAATACGCTTAATCCACCAGTCATAACCTGTCTTGGTGTGCTCTGCCCATTTATACAATGGGTTACCCCAAAGCTGACCTGTTGCTGAGAAATAATCTGGTGGTACCCCTGCTACAGTCTTTGGATATCCCTTGCTATCCAAATCAAATAACTTCTTATTGCACCATACATCTACGCTGTCCCATGCAACAAAAATTGGAATGTCGCCCACAATCTTAATGTTCTTCTCATTAGCATATTCTTTAAGCGCAAACCACTGCTTGTGGAACAAAAACTGAATGAAGCGGTAGTAGCCCACTTCCTTTGACAGCTTGTTCATCCAGTCTGCCTTTTGCTTTGCAGTAGGCTTCTTCAAGGAATCCTCCCACATATACCAAGGTGCGCCCTGGAAATAATCCTTACCTGCCATAAATAACGCATAGTCATCCAACCAATCGGATGTATTAATAAACTCTGTGTAATCTAGCATAAATGCTTCATCTGTGGAATATGTATCTTTGACATCCTTATCCATAAAACGCTCATACGCCTTCTTCAAAAGCTCTGTTTTAAATGCGATTGCCTCACCATATTCAATCTTACAAGGATCCCACTGTGGCATCTCATAAAAATCCTCATCTGCAAGAAGCTTTGCCTCTCTTAAATCATCAATACTGATGATATAAGGCTGACCTGCAAAGGATGAAAATGGCTGGTATGGCGAATCACCAAATCCGGTATGTCCAAGCGGCAACACCTGCCAAAGATTCAATCCTGATCTCTCCAAAAAATCTACAAATGCATAAGCTCCCGGTCCCAAATCTCCAATTCCGTATTGACCCGGAAATGAAGTTGGATGTACAAGAATACCTGCGTACTTCTCGTGATTTAAGCCCAAAGCTGAATTGTCTGTCATTCTCCTATCCTCCGTGTGTTTCTATATCATTACTTATTCTTATAATTGTGTGTTGTGTATATAAACATTTCCCTTGCCTCGAACAAATGAGTCCGAAATCCTATTGTTCAATACCCACAAAGTATTATTATACTTGGAAATCCTTGAAAACACAAGGAAAACAATTAATCCTCTTTCGATTTTAAAACTTTTTCAATTGTCTCTATCAATCGTTCTCTCACTGGTGGTTTTAAAATATATCCTGCTGGTTTTATTGAGAGAACGGCATACGCTTTTTCCTTGTCCGCTATTCCTGTCAAAAATATAACTGGTATATCCTTGATATCATCATTTTTCCTAATCTGTTCAAAGGTTGTCTTTCCATCCATACCCGGCATTTCGTAATCCAACAGAATCAAATCCGGTTTTTTCTGCGGAATAAACTTTAATGCCTGTCGACCGGATGTAGATAGAAATACCTTATACTCCGGTTCTAGCATTTCTTTGATATTCCGAAGCACCAACGAACTATCATCTACCACTAATATTTTCTTTGATTCTTTTTCTTCCTTGGAATTGTCTTTGTTTGCCTTCTCCACACCTGTCATCTGATAACATTTTTCTATCAATTTTCCCTGCAAGATAGGACGATGTAATTGTTCAAATCTCTCCTCCTCATAATATTCTTCATAAAGAACACAATCCTCTTTCATTCCAATGGATAACACAGGAATATTCACTTTGGATTGCTTCAGCATCTCAAAAACAGATATCTCCTGTTCGCGTGAGCCATCCAGATGAATAATAATCAAATCAGGGCGTGTTATTTTTAATTTTCCCTTTACGCTTTCCTCATTTGCAACAGAAAGTTGTACTTGAAAATCCTGCTTTAAGCAATTGTGTAAATTTTCTAAGGTTCTGTTTAATTCTCCAATCAATAGTATGCTCTTCATAACTTCTCCTACCTTTCTCGTATTCCCTACGTCATACCCTAGTTATCACAATCCCGATATAATATCTACAACCATTCTGCTTGTCTCTTCTCCATCCAAATTAAGAACCACTACACCAAGGGCATCTACCTTTTTTTGCATCTCTTCGGAATATTCAAATCGCTTCAGACAATCCATAACCTCATCTGCTGCATCTACATCCATATCCTCCATTGCTATGGAAAGTGTTCTTAACAAATTCTCAACCTCTTCCACATCCATCGTTTGTTTTTGTAGCGTCTCTTCCTTAATGCAGACTGCCAGCTTTTCTTTATAGATTCTCCACTCCTTTAAAAAGATTGGGGTTACCTTATCAACAATCTCCCACGTATTCTCTTGCGCTGCCTTTTCTAACAATCTCGCCACACCGCTTAACGCTATCGCTCCAATGGTTGCTGCTGCTGTTTTCATGGTGTGAACCTTAATGCGATATCCCTCCTGTGCATCCACACATTCGGACTCAGCAAGCTGTGCCCTGTTTTCTATCTGTCCATAAAGCTTCTCTAATGTCGCTGCTTCCGTATCCATTAAATGATAGAAGTCCTCTACGGTATCTCTCAGCAATTCTGCACTCTTTAAGTGCAACAACCCATACTCCCAATCTATTCCCTCAATAACCGGAAGCTCTTCTACCCGCAACATCGCGTCCTCATCCAGTTTCTGCAAAACCATATCATCTTGATATTCGCCAAAAATAATTTTATCTTCTGGAAGCATTTCTACCAGCATCTTCTCTAGCTTGTCTGGTATGATAGGCTTTGAAAGGAATCCATCAAAGCCTTCGGATAAATACATCTCTTTCGCTCCTGCAATCGCATTGGCCGTCAACACCACCACAGGTACATCCTTACAAGGGTAATCCTCCCATTCCTGCATACGATGCAACGTTTCAATGCCATCCATGTCCGGCATCATGTGGTCTAAAAAGATTATATCATAATGTTTCTTTGTCACAAGCTCCAAACATTCTTCCCCACTGGAAACATCCTCTATTCTCATTCGAGTTTCTTTCAGCAAATTCTTAAAGACCTTACGATTTACTCCATTATCATCCACCACAAGAACATCCGCATCTGGTGCGGTAAACATCGCCTGATAAGAGTATTCTCTCGTCTGCTGGCGTATTCTTTCTTCTAGATTTCCGATTGGTTCCGCATCAGCAATCTGTTGCTCCAGCTCGAAGAAAAACTTAGAACCTTCTCCGTAAACACTCTCCACCTGCAATTTGCTTCCCATCATTTCCAGCAATTGCAATGTAATATTCATTCCAAGACCAGTTCCTTCAATATTGCGGTTACGCTGTTCCTCAATTCGTTCAAACTCCTCAAACAATTTTCCGAAATCTTCCTCTTTAATTCCAATTCCTGTATCCTCTACCATAAAATGAAGGCACACCGTTTCATCCCTCTTCTCTCCTCTTACAGTCAACGTTACCCCACCTGAATGTGTATACTTAACTGCATTGTTTAAGAGGTTGACCAGAATCTGTCGAATTCTTATATCATCACCAATCAGTCTAGACGGCAAATTCTCTTCAATAAAAAGTTGCATCGTCAAATCCTTCGCCTCTGCCTTAATAGAAATCATATTAAAGATATCGTGTATCATACTGCTGAAATCATATTCCGCAGATACGATTTCCATTTTACCAGACTCGATTTTTGAAAAATCCAATATATCATTTATCAGTGCCAACAAGCTCTGCCCTGCATTCTGAATGTCTAACGCATATTCCTTAATCCGAATGTCGCCACTCTCTCTTAAAATCATAGCATCCATGCCAAGCACTGCATTAATCGGTGTTCGAATCTCATGGGACATATTGGCTAAAAACTTTGCTTTTGCCAAACTAGCCGAAACCGCCTGCTGCTTTTCACTTTCCATATCTAGAATATCACGAATGGTATTGATTACTGCTGTAATTAACAGGAAAATCAGTCCCAATGCCATCATAACACCGCTAAATACGGTAGTCCGCTTGAAGTACATTACAATCTGCAATATCGACGCTAAGCATGCTCCCAAAATACCAACTGCAACCAAGCTGTATTCTTTGATATGCTTTTTGTAGATATCCATTACAATCGTAATGCCCATCCAAACAATTGACAAAACACATATACCTGCGATATATGCAATCGTATCCACAAAATCTTTTACTTTTGTTATATGAAGAAGTGAAAAAATCACAAAGCTACAAATAGCAATCCCACCAAAAACGCAGTACACCTTCTGATAGCGATCCTTTTGAACCCCATTCATATACAGTAAAAATGGTAGTGGTAGTAGCATAATCATTAAAAAGGTCATGTCACCTACAACTGATATATTGGGGAAAATCAACTGACGAAATACCGAATTCGTAATCAACCATACTGCAGCAAGAACAATACCCCATCCGAGATGCTCCAACTCCATTCTTCTGTGAAAACATATTCTCAATGCAATACAACCTATGATACTGACAACGCCTAATACTAAAGTTAAAAATGCGATGACTAATTCACTTCCGTACAATTCGAAGAAATAATTCCAAACCCCCATCCGCTCTCCACAATAAATGGTGTAAAATATACCAGAATAGGAAGAGTCTGTTTGAGTTTGTACAACCAGCTTCTTACCTGCATCTGTTGCATTAATCTCCAAAAACACATATACCGTTGCACTGGTGTTACCAAACAATCTCGTCTCTTTGGTAGAATATTCACTTCTCAGCTCTCCATCCACATAGAACCAGACATCCTGCTTTGCACTTCGAAAACATAAAAAAGTATTATCTTCTATATCTTTTGGTATAACCGTCTCTATTGTTACCACTTCATTGCGTTCCGCCTCACACACCCCTGGAATTTCAACAGGAATTTTTGTACCATCTGACTTCACCTGATACCATTCACTCACAAATTCTTTGTAATCATAATTATTATCTGGTGCATCCTGTGGCAAAAATAATTGTCCAACAACAAAGTATGTAAACACAATTAGAATTGCGAATATTAAGAACCCTTTGATATATTTCACATCTTCATCCCCCTTATTTCATAGGTCAATTGACACTAACTATGATGCTTACACTTGCCATTATCCTTTTCCTTAATGCAAGCTATCATAGGTTGTGTGACACTAGTTTATTGTGCTAACAGATCACATTCCGCTCTTTTCCATCCAAGAATGCCTGAATGTTAAGCTCCACTTCATCAATCACACGCTGTCTAGCTTCCACCGTTCCCCAACCAATATGTGGGGTAAGAATCAATCTGCTATCATCCTTAAATGTCTGCAATGGATTATCCGCTGTCATCGGTTCCACCTCAAACACATCTAGTCCCGCTGCCATAATCTCATTGTTATTAAGCGCTTCCACTAACGCCTTTGCCAATACAATTGGGCCTCGTGCCACATTTACTAATACAGCGGTATTCTTCATCTTGCGAAATGCTTCTTTATCAAACAATCCATTCGTTTTATCTGTCAATGGACAATGCACTGTGATAATATCCGAAGTTGTCAACAATGTATCAAAATCTACCGCTTCATAATCCACATCATAGGTATTGCCTGATGCAGAATAGTAGATAACCTTTGCTCCAAAAGCCTTCGCCAATTTCGCTGTGGCTCTTCCAATGGCGCCAAGTCCAACAATCCCCCAGGTTTTCCCTGCTATCTCATGGAAGTAATTTTCCACATGACAAAAGGTAGAGCTTTCCGCATACTTTCCACTCTTTACAAAATCATTATAGTAGCTAAGCTTCTCATACACCGATAAAACGAGTGCTATGGTATGCTGCGCCACACTGTCTGTGGAATATCCGGCAACATTTGCCACGCGGATTCCCGTACTCTTACAATAGTCAACATCTATATTATTGTATCCCGTCGCTGCTTCTGCTATCATCTTAACCTTAGAGCCTGCAAGAACGGATTCGTTAATCAATAGCTTATTGGACACAATAATATCCGCATTCTTGATGGTCTCCTTCACCTTGTCCTGTGGAAGATTCCCATATATTTCTAGCTCTCCAAATTTGCTATATCCCTGGTAGGACATATCTTTTCCCACCGCATCTGCTTCTAATACGATTATCTTCATATGTTTACCTCTTATTTTTTCTTTTCATCTTTTACTCTATTCTATTTTTTGGTTTTTTACAAGGAGATAATTGAAAAAACACATTGAACACCATATAATTGATATATATAGCTTTCACTAAACATAGGAGGACAATTATGAGACGTACCACAAGAAAAATATCCACATTTATAGTAACACTTTGTATGATTTGTTTTTCCTTATTGTCAGGAAGTATAGAAGCTCATGCAAAGAGCAAGTATTCCAATTATTATCTTAAAACGACCAAATCAAACATGACCTTATATGTAAACCAGACTGATTATTCTCTGGGGGCTACCATTGGGGCTTGGGGAGCCGGTAGTGAGTTTGAAGAGACCAGCAATAACATTCGCAACAATCTGACATGGACCTCCAGCAATCCCTCCGTTATTGGTTTTGTAACGGACACAGGCAGTGATACAGAAGGAAATACAACCTATCAGACTAGCGGAAGCATCTCACCGGAAGATGGCAGAATAACACTACTTGCCCTAGCAGAGGGCACCTCCAAAATAACTGTGACATCTGATATATTGAATCAGTCCTACACTTGCAAAATCACTGTGAAAAATGCGGAGCTTACCTGTGAAGATGACATATATTACGAAAAGAATACATATAACTTTAGCGTGCAAGGAAATGCTACAGGAGTGAGTTATTTCTCCTCCAATCCAAAGGTGGCTGTCATAGATGAACAAACAGGAGTTGTGACCACTAAGAAAAAGGGAAAGACCACCCTTTCTTGTATCGCAGACGATGGTAATACATATACCTATGAACTCAAAGTAAAGAAGCGCGGACTCAGTTATACAAAGCTGACGACCTATTATTATACCGGGCTTACGAGTTACCATCAATTTCCTCTTGTAGCCAAAGGAATAGATGTAAAGAAGTGGAAATCTTCCAACAATAAAATTTGTAAAGTTAAGAAAATAGGTAATATCGGAATGTTAGAAATGCGCCGAACCGGAAAGGTAACCATTACTTGTATCGGTAATGACGGAAAAAAATACAAGTGCAAGCTTACCGTTGCCGGCGGAAAGACATGGGGCGGTCTAAATGGGGGCTACCGTCCAAAGCTATCAACCATTAAAAAACACGGCTATTACAAAGATATTAACTCCGTAATGGATTACGGTAATGTGGTAGTCTGTATATTGGAAACCAATAATGAAATCAACTTAAAAAACGGAAATAAGCATCTTTCTGACAAGAAAATAGAAGAAGCTGAGATGATTCTTAAAAATCGCTATTCATCTGCGTATGTCAGTAGATTTTTTAGTGATCATTTGATTTTTACCGACAACTCCGGAAAAAAATCTGGAAGAATCAGCTACTATTGTTACTACATAAACCAATCCGAGTAACATCGCATAGTATGCAAGCTTTTCCATTAATAATTTTTATTCAACCCTTCTACCTCAGGCGTTTTCCTCAAAACGTAAATTGGATGGAGAGCAAAGCAAGATATGTTTTGGAAGGACTCTCAAGAACGTCGGCACTTAATGAATAAAGCGAATGAAAAAATAGGAGTGAAACGCCTTGCGTTTCGACTCCTATTTTGAGTTTGATTTATGAATTTAGTGCCGACGTTTTTGAGAGAGCGAGAGCGGGGACGAACAAAACATACTTGTTTGCTTTCCATCTATTCACACCCTTGCGAAAACGCCGTCCGGCGTAAGCCACTTAAACTCTTACTTATCTTTATTCATACGAGCCATCAATTCTTTTCTCTGCTCCTCATAACCCGGCTTGCCAAGTAATGCAAACATGTTCTTCTTATAGCTTTCTACACCTGGCTGGTCAAATGGGTTAACACCCAATACATAACCAGAAACACCACAAGCGAACTCAAAGAAGTAGAACAACTCGCCAAGATTGAACTCTGTCATATATGGCATAGTAATCATAAGGTTTGGAATGTTACCATCCACGTGAGCAAGAACCGTTCCGTTCATAGCCTGCTTGTTGATGTAATCTACGGTTCTACCAGCAAGATAGTTAAGACCATCTAAATCCTCATCTTCCTGCTCCATAATAATCTTGCGTCTTGGGGAACCAATGTTAACAACTGTCTCAATATGGTTCTTCGTACCATCCTGAATGAACTGTCCAAGAGAGTGTAAGTCTGTTGTAAAGTCACAAGCTGTTGGGTCGATACCCTTTCCATCCTTACCCTCTGACTCACCGAACAACTGCTTCCACCACTCACCGATGTAGTGAACAGATGGTGTATAGTTAGCAAGAATCTCCATTGTCTTGCCCTTCTCACGTAAAATATTACGAAGTGCTGCATACTTAAGTGCATCATTTTCTTCGAAAGCGTTATCGATACAAGCCTGACGCATAGTAGCTGCACCAACCATCAACTGCTTAATATCTGCACCAGATACTGCAATTGGAAGTAAACCTACTGCTGTAAGTACAGAGAAACGTCCTCCGACATCATCTGGTACTACGAAAGTTTCATAGCCTTCCTCGTCTGCTAACTTCTTCAATGCTCCCTTTTCCTTATCTGTAGTAGCATAGATTCTCTTAGCAGCTTCCTTCTCACCATACTTCTCAATCAAAAGCTTCTTGAAAAGACGGAATGCGATAGCTGGCTCTGTTGTTGTTCCTGACTTAGAGATAATGTTAATAGAGAAA
>CAYTOQ010000003.1:0-2101 GCA_964439445.1 uncultured Clostridium sp.
TGAGTTTACTAAGAAAGCATAATATTGATTATATTATTGATGTTCGTAGTACTCCATACTCTAAGTTTTCTTCGGATTACAATAAAGATAACTTACAGATTGTATTACCTCGATATGATGTTTGCTATGCACATATGGGTAAATGTTTCGGTGCGAGACAAGATAATGAAAAATTATATTCTGAAGAAGGATATTTAGATTTTGAGAAAATGATTAATAGTGATAACTATAGAAGAGGTCTGGAAAATGTCATGAAAGGAATGCAGCAACATAGAATTGCATTAATGTGTTTAGAGAAAAAACCTGTGGATTGTCATAGAGCAATCATGGTCGCGAATGGATTCTATAGAGCAGGTTGTCAAGTCGAACATATTTTGGTAGATGGTTCGATACAGACTCATGAAGAATTAAATGATGAACTAATGAATATGTATTTTCCAGATAGGTTTCAGTTGAGTTTGTTTACAAATAATGCTGATATTGATTATTTAAGCGAAGCATATCGTTTGAGGAATAAAGATATTGGATACTATATTACAGAGAGGAAGGTTGTGTGATGTCGAAGATATACACAATTGGCTTTACGAAAAAAAGTGCTGAACGTTTTTTTGAATTGTTATTATCGCAGAATATAAATAAAGTGATCGATGTGAGATTGAACAATTCTTCGCAGTTAGCTGGTTTCAGTAAGGGTGAAGATTTGCAATTCTTTTTAGATAAGATTGGAAAAATACAATATTTTCATGAGTTGATTTTCGCACCTACCAAAAACATTTTGGATGGATACAAAAAGGGTGAAATGGACTGGAATACTTATGAAAAAGAATATGACAAAATCATGGTAGAGAGAGAGATTCTTGCTTACATTGAGGATAAAGGAGCAGATTTTTGGAATGGTGCTTGTTTATTATGTAGCGAGGATGAACCACAAAATTGTCATAGAAGATTAGCAGTTTTGGAGATATTGAGTGTATATCCAGAGTTAGATGTTATTCATTTACGCTGAGTAAAGTTATAGTCTGACACACTTTGACATCAACCCTGACATCAACGCGAAACAAAACGTATACCAATCGGATGACACGATTTCGAAGAACCCACGTAAAATAAGCATTTCTTGGACTCCTGAAAATCCTATAGATAATATATATTAGACTTAGGATCTAGTGGGAGACCGTGCAGGTTCAATTCCTGTCATCCGCACTAGGTTTAAAGATACTGGAAGCCTTGAAATTACAAGGTTTCCAGTGTTTTTTATTGTTCTGAAATTTGCTGATTTTTTGAGAACAGTTGAGAACAAGCTATTTTACAAAGTAAGTTCAGCTATAAGGCTGAATTTACTTTGGCAAATTAGTTCCCCATTCAACTTTACAAAATAAAAAAGGATTTTTGAAATATATGTCGAATACTTATAAATGGACGGCTTTATACAGAAAGGAATGAGAAGAATGAACATTCGAGAGAAGTTAGAGGCTTTTGAACATGAATATTTATGTCAATATGCAGCATTTTCCGATCAGTCAAAGGGACGTGATGTGGAAGAGCCTATGTGTGATGTTAGAACAATATATCAAAGAGACCGCGATCGAATTCTTCACAGTAAGTCCTTTCGCAGATTGAAGCAAAAGACACAGGTTTTTTTATCTCCGGAAGGTGATCATTATAGAACCCGATTGACGCATACGCTAGAGGTGGCACAGACTGCTAGAACGATTGCGAGGGCACTGCGTCTAAATGAAGAGTTGACAGAAGCGATTGCTTTGGGTCATGATTTGGGACATACACCATTTGGACATGCTGGCGAAAGAGCTTTGAATGAGGTGTGCTCGAAGGGATTTAAACACAACGAACAGAGTATACGTGTAGTGGAAAAGCTTGAAAAGAAGGGAAAAGGCTTGAACCTTACGGTAGAGGTAAGAGATGGTATTCTGAATCATAAAACAACCGGTTCACCAGCGACTTTAGAAGGAAAGATTGTACAGTTGGCGGATAAGATTGCATATATTAATCATGATATAGACGATGCAATTCGAGGTGGAATATTATTGGAAACGGATTTACCTAAGAATTGTACCGATTTGCTTGGAAATAGAACGAGAGA
>CAYTOQ010000003.1:2201-7962 GCA_964439445.1 uncultured Clostridium sp.
GAAATTGTTGTTTGTGACTATATTGCAGGTATGACAGATAATTATGCGGTGTTGAAGTTTCAAGAGGCTTTTGAGCCGATTGGGTGGAAACGATAAACGTGCCTGCGTTGGGTTGTTCGAGTTGCATAATTCTCGCACATAATATTATAGTTTTGCAATTACCTAACAATAGAAATTTGGAAAGGAGGAAACGCAAGATGTACTATGCGGATGAAGTTATTGAAGAAGTACGGTCAAGAAATGATATTGTAGATGTAATTGGCGGATATGTAGCTTTGAAACGAAAAGGGAATTCGCATTCGGCATGTTGTCCTTTTCATCATGAAAAAACCCCCTCCTTCCATGTGAGTAGAGAAAAGCAGATGTATCATTGTTTTGGTTGTGGGGTTGGAGGTAATGTTTTTACCTTTTTGATGGAGCATGAAAATTTTACTTTCCCGGAAGCGTTAGAAGCATTGGCTGAACGGGCTGGTGTAGATTTGCCAAAGCAGGAAATGTCTGCGGAGGCGAAGCGTCAGGCAGACACTAGAACAAGAATGAAGGATATGAATAAGCTGGCTGCCGGATATTTTCATTATATGCTAAAAACGGAACGTGGTGAAAAAGCCATGGAGTATCTTAAAGGAAGAGGATTAAGCGATAAAACAATAGTAAAATTTGGCTTAGGTTTTTCCGATGTCTATAGTGATGATTTGTATAAGTATATTCGTAATAAAGGCTACAAGGATGAGGAATTAAATGAATCCGGTTTAGTAAAGTATGATGAAAAATATGGTTTTTCAGATCGATTTTGGAATCGTGTTATGTTTCCTATTATTGATACGAATAATCGTGTCATCGGTTTTGGTGGGCGTGTGTTAGGTGATGGAAAACCTAAGTATGTTAATTCACCGGATACTATGGTATTTGATAAAAGCCGTAATTTGTATGGATTGAACTTGGCAAAAAAAAGTAAGCGTCAAGGTATTATATTTTGCGAGGGTTATATGGATGTGATTTCCATGCATCAGGCAGGATTTGATAATGCAGTGGCATCACTTGGAACGGCGCTTACAGTGGGACAGGTTAATCTGATAAAACGTTTTACAGATAAAGCATATCTTGCTTACGATAGCGATGAAGCGGGAACAAAGGCAGCACTTCGTGCATTAGAGATAATGCGTGAGTTTGAGATGCCGGCTAGAGTAATTTCCTTGAAACCATATAAGGATCCGGATGAGCTGATACAGGCAGAAGGACCCGAAGGCTTGGAAAAACGCATACAAGACGCAAAAAGCGCGACGATGTTTGAAATTGATATTTTGGCACAGAATTATAATCAAGAGGATCCGCAGGAAAGAACTGAATTTCAGAAAGAAGCGGCCAAACGATTATCCATTATACAGGAGCCGATGGAGAGAAAGAATTACATTGATAGCGTGGCGAAGAAATATGATATTGACAGTGATAGTTTGAAGGAAGCGGTAACCCAGTATGGGATTTCAGGAGCTACAAGAGTAGATGCCAATGCGTTTCGTGAAAGACCTAAGCAGTCTCCGGAAGAGGAAAAAGAGAAGTTACAGCTTAAGTCGGAACGTTTGTTGATATCTTGGTTAATTAATGAAAATGTATTATTTAATCGATTAATGGATATTATATCACCGAATGATTTCTTAGAACCGGTATATCATGAGGTGGTAAGAGAACTATACGAACAATATCAAAGGGATGGAAAAGTGACACCTGCTGCGATTATGAATCATTATCAGAGTAAGGAAGAGCATGAAAAAGTGTCTGCAATTATGCAGCAGGATTTTGATATAGAGGTATCGCAGAACGAAAAATCTAAAGTGATAACAGATTTGGTGAAAACGGTCAAATTGAGAAGTATAGAATATCAATTATCTAAGTCCAAAGGGGATTTAGAGAAACAGAGCCAATTGATTATGGAAAAAGTACAGATTGGTAAGCTGAAGATTATATTATAACAACAAAGGAAGCAGAAAGGATTATTCATCATGGCAAAGAAGAAAGTAGAAGAGGTAAATGAAAACATCGTAATGGAGCAGGAGGAACAAGCAACCAAACAGACAGCAAGAGAGACCACTTCCAAGAAGGAAGATGTTGAAAAAGAAACGACGAAGTCAACAAAGAAGGTAAAAGAAGAAATGGATAATAAGGAAGCTTCGACCGTGAAAGAGACGAATGAAGCTGAGGATGAAAAGTTTCAGGAAAAACTCAATGAGCTATTGGCATACGCCCGTTCAAAAAAGAAGAAAAACGTAATAGAAGATAACGAAATTATTGCACATTTTGCGTCAAGTAAAGATATTGAACTTACAACTGAGCGTATGGTGGAGATTTTTGATTTCTTTGAGCAGAACAATGTGGATGTATTGACTATTCCGGATGGAGAGGAAGAACCAGATGAAGACGCATTGTTAGAAGTTGAAAATGAAGAAGAAATCGCAATTGAAAAGATTGATTTGTCAGTGCCGGAGGGTACGAACATTGAAGATCCTGTGCGTATGTATTTGAAAGAGATTGGTAAGGTGCCTCTTTTGAGTGCAGAGGAAGAGATTTCTTTGGCAAAAAAGATGGAAGCAGGAGATATGGCGATGTCTCAGCTTGAAGAAATGGGAGATGACTTGGATGAGGAAACTAAAAAAACGCTTCAGGATTTAGTGGATGAAGGAGACTACGCGAAGAAAAAGCTTGCTGAGGCAAATCTTCGTCTTGTAGTTAGTATTGCAAAGCGTTATGTAGGTAGAGGAATGTTATTCCTTGACCTCATTCAGGAAGGAAACCTTGGTTTAATTAAGGCAGTCGAAAAATTTGATTATAGCAAGGGATATAAATTTTCAACTTATGCAACATGGTGGATTCGTCAAGCGATTACAAGAGCGATTGCAGATCAGGCAAGAACCATTCGTATACCGGTTCATATGGTAGAGACAATTAATAAATTGATTCGTGTATCACGTCAGCTTTTGCAGGAGTTGGGTAGAGAGCCGTCACCAGAGGAAATTGCGGCAGAAATGGATATTCCGGTGGAACGTGTAAGAGAAATTTTAAAGATTTCACAGGAGCCGGTATCTTTAGAAACTCCAATTGGTGAGGAGGAAGATAGTCATTTGGGAGATTTTATCCAGGATGAGAATGTTCCTGTGCCAGCGGAAGCTGCTGCATTTACACTTTTGAGAGAACAATTGTCAGTGGTATTAGAAACTTTGACAGAGAGAGAACGAAAGGTACTAAAGCTTCGATTTGGTTTAGATGATGGACGAGCTAGAACTCTAGAAGAGGTTGGCAAGGAGTTTAATGTAACAAGAGAACGTATTCGTCAGATTGAAGCAAAGGCTTTGCGTAAGCTGAGACATCCTAGCCGTAGTAGAGTATTAAGAGATTATTTGGAGTAAGATAAGAATATATGAAGGACGTTGTTTTATCAAAAAGAATGGAGGCTGTGGTGAGTATGGTTTCGCCACAGTCCTTTACTATTGCTGATGTGGGCTGTGATCATGCTTATGTATCCATTGCGTTGATGAATCGTGCTATTGCGAAAAAAGTAATTGCAATGGATGTACGGAATGGTCCATTAGATATCGCAAGAAAAAATATAACGGAAGCAGGTTATACGAAAGATATAGATATTCGTTTGGGAGATGGATTAGAGAAGCTTTTACCAGGTGAAGCAGATGCAATTATTATTGCTGGTATGGGTGGTCTGTTGATGAAAGGTATTTTGGAGCGAGGCTGTGATGTTTTGTCTTGTGAAAAAAAACGCCCAATATTGATTTTACAACCACAATCGGATTTACGTGAGATACGTATGTTTTTACATAGCCATGCATATCATATTGTTTGTGAAACAATGCTTGTTGAGGATGGAAAGTATTATACCGTGATGAAAGCAATGCCGACAGAAAGTGATTTCTTATGTAAGAGTAACATAAAGGATATGGAATCGGTATTATCGTTAACAGAGAAGTATTCGGCAGAAGAGTGGGAATATGGTAAGTATAATTTGATAAATCAAAGTCAGGTGTTGCTAGAGTATTTGAAAAATGAACAAAGAGTGTTGCAAAACATCAAAGAAAAAGTGGAAACGGCTATGCAAACAGGTAATGGCGAGGTTCCGGAATCTACAATGCAACGTTTGAAAGCGGTAAAACTGGAGCTTGAGATAAATCAAAAAGCATTACACTACTTTTGTGAGGAGAAAAAGATATGAAGTGTAGAGAGATAATAGAGTGTTTGGAGCAACTTTCACCGAAAAGCTATGCTTGTGATTGGGATAACGTAGGTTTATTAGTTGGAAGAAAAGATAAGGAAGTAGAACGGATTATGGTTGCATTAGATGCAACAAAAGAAATTATAAATCTTGCGGAACGTAATTGTGTAGATATGTTGATTACACATCACCCAATGATATTTTCTTCTGTGAAGCAGATAAATGATGATGATTTTATCGGTGAGAAGATTTTGAGCTTAGCTGAAAACGGAATTTGTTATTATGCCATGCATACGAACTTTGATGCAATTGGTGGTATGGCTGAGTTGGCAACAGGAAAGAAGTTTTTGAATCTTACACAAACTAGTCCTGTTGAAGTATGTGATGGAACTGATGAGGGAATGGGAAGATATGGGACGCTTCCGTATCCGATGAAGGCGGAAGAGGTTTGCGAATATGTGAAGGAACGTTTTCAGCTTCCTTTTGTGATGCTATATCAGGCTCAGGCTGATGAGGGCAAGGTATTCGAGAAAATTGCAGTTATGCCAGGCTCTGGTAAAAGCTACACAAAACAGGTATTACAAAACGGTTATGAATTGTATCTAACAGGCGATTTTGGTCATCATGAGGGCGTGGATGCAATGGATATGGGACTTACGGTGATTGATGCTACTCATTATGGGTTGGAGAAGATTTTTGTGTCGTATATCACTTCTTACTTGGAAAAAAATTATGCGGAACTCACGGTGTTTGGTGAATATACCGGTGTTCCGATGCAGGTACTATAAGAGGATAAAGGAGGTATTGGGTTATGATAGTGGTTACAGTGGATGGAAAACAGTATGAAATTGAGAAGGGGACAGTCTTAGAGGAGGTTGCAAAAAAATACGGTTCCTGTAAGAAAGGACAAATTGTGTTGGCTTATCAAAATGGTCATCTTTGTGAATTACACAGAACAGTTGAGTCGGATTGTGAGCTTTCTTTTGTGTCGACAGTGAATAAAGTAGGTTTTTCCAGCTATCGAAGAAGTATGATTTTAATGATGATGAAGGCGTTTCGTGATGTGTTAAAAACAAAAGGAACGACAGGAAGAATTCGCGTGCTGTTCTCGCTTAGTAAAGGCTTTTATTGTGAACTTGACAGCAATGCAGTTCCTGTTACACCAGAGCTGTTGAAAGATGTGGAAACTCGAATGAAGGAGCTTTGTGAGGCTGATATTTCAATTGAGAAGAGTACATATAAGTCACATGATATTATGAAACGTTTTGAGGCGCAGGGGAGAATGGATAAGGTGCAATTGTTTAAGTATCGTCGCGCATCCAATGCTAATGTGTACCGTTTGGAGGAGTTTGAAGATTATTATTATGGATTTATGGTTCCATCTACGGGATATTTGCGTTATTTTGAATTATATCCTTATGAGCAGGGCTTTGTGCTACAGATGCCAGACCGAAAGGAACCAGAAGTTGTTCCAGAGTTTAAGCCACAACACAAATTGTTTGAAGTGTTAAAACAGTCTGATGACTGGGGAGTAATGCTTAAGGTAGA
>CAYTOQ010000003.1:8062-37463 GCA_964439445.1 uncultured Clostridium sp.
ACCTTTAATTTCTTGATTGGAAAGAGAGAGTATAAGGGGAATACCTTGAAGCTGGAAGAAAGTGATGTACTTGTCATTGAAGGTATTCATGGTTTAAATCCGAAAATGTCAGAGGGATTGCCAAATGACAGTAAATTCAAGATATATATCAGTGCGTTGACACAGCTCAATGTGGATGAGCATAATCGTGTTGCAACCACGGATGGTAGATTGATTCGAAGAATTGTGCGAGATGCTAGAACTCGTGGTAATTCAGCCCAAAGAACCATTGCAATGTGGGATTCGGTAAGAAGAGGCGAGGAGCAGAACATTTTCCCGTTCCAGGAGGAAGCAGATGTAATGTTCAATTCGGCTTTAATATATGAATTAAGTGTGATTAAGCCATATGTGGAACCTTTGTTATTTGCTATTCCACGGGATGCTGCTGAATATCAAGAAGCAAAGCGCTTGTTAAAATTCTTAGATTATTTCCTTGGTGTGAGTTCGGAAAATATACCGAATAATAGTATTTTGCGAGAGTTTGTAGGTGGTAGCTGTTTTCCTGTATAAATAGTGACAAAATCTGCTAAATATGTTACAATTAATCTTAGTAGAAACTGATAATTTGATAAGAAATGATTTGCACATAATGTATGTCTTTGATAGGTAAGGAGGGCTGTTTATGGGTGTTTCAGGACAGAAATTTGACTTGTCGCAGATGAAGGATTATTTCGAAGGTCAAGTACCGAATATTAGACTGATTAGTGATATGACTTTAAGTGAAAGTGACTTTAGAACCCTGGGTGCAAAGTTAAAATCAGCCTTCTCTTTTACAGACCGCAAGGATGGAATAGAAGAGATTATGATTTGTTATTTAGTGTATTGGGTATACGCACTAATTTATTGGGATGAGAATATAGGAATTCACGATGAGTTGACGGATTATTGTGCACAGCTTCCGCAATATCAGCTGCGTCATCATTTTCAGATGTTATTAGATACCTTTGAAGATTATGCACTTTCTAATTTTAATTATCGTTCGGATAACATAGAGGAAGTTTGTTCTATGTTGATTGCAAGACACGCTGGAATACCGAATGATGAAAAGTATCAAGTGTTTGAGCTGATTGATGACTATCGGAATCAGAATGTATCTGTGAATACGATGGTTTCTGATATTTATGCACATCTTCCGTATAAAAGTCGATATATCTTTTCACTATTAGATGAAGCTTCTAGACAAGATATGATATGGGAAATTCGTATGATTATGGCAGATGTATCTTCTCAAGCATATACAAGGGAGGAAATGATAGAGAAATATCCGTTTTCTTCCATTAGTTTAATTGATTATTGCTATTATTGGAAAGAGGGCAGAAATCTTCTTGAAAAGGCATGGTAACATAAAAAGAGCAAGAAAAAGACACGATGTATCATATCGTGTCTTTTTTTCACAATCAGATGGATTGTGGCAGAAAACCATGGTATTTTCTACTATTTTGTTAATGAATCTGTAAAGTGACTCAGCCGATAAGCCGGGTTATGTCGTTGAATGATCATCTATCTAGACCTGCTGTTACCAACAGGTTCAAGCGACCCACCCGAGAACGTGACGGGCAGCCACATAGCTCTCTGTTCGGTCTTGCTTCGAGTGGGGTTTACAGAGCCTGCCTTGTTACCAAGACAGCGGTGAGCTCTTACCTCACCTTTCCACCCTTACCAGTGTAGACTGGCGGTTTATTTCTGTTGCACTAGCCTGGGAGTCGCCTCCACCGGACGTTATCCGGCACTCTGCCCTATGAAGCCCGGACTTTCCTCACCTGCAACCTTTCGGTTTTGCAGCCGCGATCATTTGTCTGAGTCGGTTCTCATTGTAGCATAAATAAGTAAAATCGGCAAATGATTTTCATAGAATTCAGGATGGGAATATATACCATATTCTTAAGCAAATACAATGTTTTAATCTTTTGTTTTCCTTTAGTTAATCTCGGTTTGCTTGTATTGTGTAATCTGCTTTGGCATTACAATTTTTTCATATTCTTCATGGTAACGAGTGGAAGAATAATCATTTATATAATTTTTAACATACTTCTTGTGAATTCCGTTTTTTGCCAATGTGTCTACTGCTTTGTTATATGCGATTGCGGCGGTGTATTTGTTATCAAAGCGCCCTACAAGATTGTTGCCTCGAATGTGAATAACACATTCATACATATTTTTCCCGTCTTGCTCAATCTGTGTGACACCATTGTATTCGTTGATGATTTTAATATTTTCATAGCGGAAATCATATTCGTTCTGGTTAACAAAAATGTAGTCGATTCCCTTTTTTGCATAATTCTTAATGCCATATCTGGAAAGAATGTTATATTGACTACCGTAGTCACAGATGAATAGGTATCCACCTCGGGTTTGTAGCTTATGATTAGCATAGAAAAATAAATCTTCTCGATCGAAAATCAAAAAGCGTTCGGGTGTAAAATAGTAGTAAAAGAAATCTGGTGTCATATATATAGGGGTTTTGAAATAAATCTTTGTATTGCGGTAATTCATTAAAATTACAAATTTTGTAAAGTCTAAGGCAAAGCTGTCATTGTAATCTGAAAGAGCATATTCATTTTGACGGACGATTTTACAAGCTTCTTCGTATGCTTTTCCTGCTTGTTCTTCTGTGTCAAAGCTGCCTAAACTAACATGTTTTCCTTGAATGGTCATAGAAGCACGGTAATAAATGCTACCATTTTTTTTCTTTGCGTATGTAACACCTGGTAAATTTGCCATAAGCATCTCCTTTTTCTAAAGTAATAGATATCTCTAATGATATAGGATATAAGAATAATTTGCAAATGGGAAAATGCTTGACCTTTTTTATAGGAAAAATTATAATTAAAATACATATGTCTTGATACAGGAAAGAGAAGGCGGTTGTGATATGAAGAAAAAAATTCATGTTAAAAACCTAATTGGGATAATAGTATTGATTCTCTTTACCACAGCGATTGTAGTTGTTGGGTATAGAGTGGTGGTGACAGCGGATGATTTGCCTGGTAAGCTCAGTTGTGTTGCAGTTGCGGCAGAGAATACGCAGTATTATGGGACGACGCTAGAAGGTGCAAAAAAGGTTAGCTTTGATACGATGAAATATGGCTATATGGATGATATGATGCTGGCTAGAATGGATGTGTTAGATGCAAGATATGAATTCGAGCGTATGGAAGAGGTTCGTGCGGTAAATAATCTGACGGCTATGAGTGAATTTACTGCGGATAAGTTAGCCTATGAAGCTGCTAAAGCGGAATTGGAAAAAGAAAAAGAGCTTGCAAAACAAGCTGCACTTTTGGCAGAGGCGGCAAAGAAAGCAAAACAGGCGGCTATACAGGCTGCTATAGAAAACAGTGGAAATGATAGGATTAGTATTAATACAGGTGATAGTAGTGATACCGGTTCGGGAGATACTGCCTCAAAGGGTGGAAAAAAAGGTACACCGGTTTATGCAGAGACTCATGGAAAAAGTTTAGGTAAGTTTGTGATTACAGCGTATTGTACCTGTCGTGTATGCTGTGGTGTGTATTCAGGAGGCAATCGTACTGCTAGTGGAACGGTGCCGACATCTAATCGGACAATTGCAGTAGATACCAGTGTGATTCCGTTCAAAACAAAGGTTGTGATTAATGGACAGGTGTATGTGGCGGAAGACCGTGGTGGCGCGATTAAAGGAAAAAGAATTGATATGTTTTTTATGACGCACAAGGAAGCATTGCGTTGGGGCAGAAGAACAATGGAAGTTTTCCTTGCAAATTAATAGTACTTTTTGCTTGCGTGGAACGTTCATCTGTGGTAAAGATATAGAGGATACATAAGTGTAAGGTTAAAAATCGACTGAGCAGGGTGATTTTGAGCAGTGGATTTAATAATATAGTAATAATAATGAAAAGAGGATAAAACGATGGCAGTAACTTACAAGAGTACACGTAACAGTAACGAAACAGCAACCGCATCAGAAGCGATTCTTAAGGGATTAGCTGAAAATGGTGGTTTGTTTGTACCAGATTCTATTCCTGCTTTGGATGTAGATTTAAATGATTTGGCAAAAATGAGCTATCAGGAAGTAGCATATGAAGTAATGAGCCGAATGTTAACGGATTTTACAGAGGAAGAGTTAAAGCATTGTATTAATAGTGCGTATGATAAGAAGTTTGATACGGTAGAGATTGCACCGCTTGTAAAAAAAGCAGGCGCACATTATCTTGAGCTGTTCCATGGTTCAACGATTGCATTTAAGGATATGGCGCTTTCTATTTTGCCATACTTGCTTGTAACTTCTGCAAAGAAGAACAATGTGAATAATGACATTGTTATTCTCACAGCAACATCTGGAGATACTGGTAAAGCTGCTCTTGCAGGTTTTGCAGATGTTCCGGGAACGAAGATTATTGTATTTTATCCTAAGAATGGTGTTAGTCCAATTCAGGAGAAGCAGATGGTAACTCAGAAGGGTGACAATACATCGGTAGTAGGTATTATCGGTAATTTTGATGATGCACAGACTGGTGTTAAGAATATGTTTAATGACAAAGAACTTGCTAAGGTTATGGATGAGAATGGATTCCAGTTCTCGTCAGCAAACTCTATTAATATCGGACGTTTGGTTCCACAGATGGTATATTATGTATATGCGTATACACGTTTAGTGGCGAACGGTGAGATTCAGGCTGGTGACAAGATTAATGTGGTTGTTCCAACTGGTAATTTTGGTAACATTTTAGCTGCTTATTACGCAAAGGAAATGGGACTTCCAATTGCGAAGTTCATTTGTGCGTCTAATGATAATAAGGTGTTGTATGATTTCTTTGAGACTGGTGTATATGACAAAAACCGAGAGTTTATTTTGACTACATCACCTTCTATGGATATTTTGATTTCTAGTAATCTGGAAAGATTAATCTATCGTATTGCTGGTGATGATGCGCAGAAGAATGCAGAGCTTATGAAGGCATTAACATCAGATGGAAAGTATGAGATTACAGAGGATATGAAGAGCAATCTTGCTGAGTTCTATGGGAACTATGCAACTGAAGCAGAAACCGCTGAAACAATTAAGAAGGTATATGAGTCAGATAATTATATTATGGATACGCATACCGCTGTAGCTGCTTGTGTTTATGATAAGTATGTTGCAGCAACTGGTGATAAGACACCAACTGTTATTGCGTCTACTGCGAGTCCTTACAAATTTACAAGAAGTGTTATGGAGGCGATTGATGCATCCTATGCTTCACAGTCTGATTTTGAATTGGTTGATGAGCTTAATAAGCTTTCTGGTGTGACTGTGCCACAGGCGATTGAAGATATTAGAAGTGCGGCTGTGCTTCATGATACCGTTTGTGATAAGAGTGAGATGGAAGCTACTGTTCGTAATATTTTGAAACTCCTTAATGCCTAACATTTTTAATAAGAATTTGAATAGTTGTGAGAATAAAAAGAAGACAGTTCATTAGTACCATCCTGTCTATAAACAAAACTAGGGCTGAATAAAAGTGATATAGTTTGGTTGCATTTTTGCAATGACAAGATTAAGACACTTGTATTTGGTGAGCCCAAGTATAAGTGTCTTAATTTCTTGTTGGGGAATTGAGAGGTAAGTAGAAATCGTATTATAACAGATAAAGGAGAGATGATATGTATACATTACAAACTAGTGCAAGCTTTGATAGTGCACACTTTTTAAAAGGCTATGAAGGGAAATGTAGTAACATCCATGGTCATCGTTGGACGGTGGAAGTAACAGTTGCTTCTGAAGAAGTTGCCGAAGAAGGGCAGATTCGTGGAATGGTTGTGGACTTTAAGACCTTGAAGGAGGATTTGAAGCAATTAGCAGACGAGTTGGATCATAGTTTGGTGATTGAAGAGGGAAGCTTGAAGGAAAAGACGAAAGAAGCTTTGTTAGAGGAAGAATTCCGTATTGTAGAACTACCATTTCGACCAACGGCTGAGAATTTGGCAGAATATTTCTTTGATGAGATGGAAGAGAAGGAATACCAAGTGGTTTTAGTGAAGGTATATGAGACACCGAATAATTGTGCTGGATACAGTAGATAACCTACACTGGATGGTTATATGAGTGTGCTGTGCAAAGTAATTATGTAAAGATGCTATGTAAAAGATTATGTAAATATATTATGTAAAATAGTTATGTGAACGCATTATGTAGAATGATTATGCAATGTTATTATGTAAATTAGCTGTATTGATGTGTCGCGTGAATTGTTTGTGTGATAGAGTTGTAAAGCTAGAGGGATAAAAATGATAGAGGGTATCAATATGAGTGAGAGACAGTATGTATTTCGTGTAGTAGAGCAGTTTATAAGCATTAATGGTGAAGGAAGACGAGCAGGGCAGCTTGCATTATTTATTCGTTTTGCGGGATGTAATTTGAGGTGTGAATATTGTGATACGAAATGGGCAAATGAAAAAGAAGTTGCCTATAAAGAATATACAATTGAGGAACTTTATAGTATGATAAAGGAATCGAATGTAAAAAATATCACCTTAACAGGTGGAGAACCTCTTATACAACCGAATATGGATAAGCTGCTGGAATGTTTGCGTAGAGATGATACGCTTCGCATTGAAATTGAAACCAATGGAAGTGTAGATATTCGTGGATTTTTATTAAATAAGGATTCCTCTACGCTACAAAAGCAAGATGAATTAATCATGGATAATAAGATGTGTGATAATGTATCCTTCACGTTGGATTATAAAACATCAGTGAGTGGCATGGAAGGGAAAATGTGTCTTGATAATTATGTAAACCTAAGAATGCAGGATACAGTGAAATTTGTAGTGGGAAGTAAAGAGGACTTGCAAAAATCAAAGGAAATCATAGAGAACTTTCGTTTGGTGGAACGGCGGTGTGGAATCTATATCAGTCCTTGTTTTGGTTGTATTGAGCCAGCAGATATAGTAGATTTTTTGGTGGAAAACAGATTGAATGATGTCAATGTGCAATTACAATTACACAAGTTTATCTGGGACCCGGACAAACGTGGCGTATAAGGTAGTTGTGAAGCAATGGTTGCAAATATAAAAATAATGTAAAACGAAATGGAGGACAATATGGCAATTGACCAAAAAGCGATAGAAGAACATATTAGAGGGATATTAGTTGCGTTGGGAGATGATCCGGAGCGTGAAGGAATTAAGGATACACCGCAGCGTGTGGCGAGAATGTATGCAGAGGTGTTTGAGGGGATGAATTATACGAATGAAGAAATTGCTTCAATGTTTTCGAAAAGCTTTGAAATTCCAACAAAAAGTGAAGAAGATATGGTGGTTGTGAAGGATATAGAAGTGTTTTCTTATTGTGAGCATCATTTGGCACTGATGTATGATATGAAGGTGACGGTTGCATATATTCCAAAAGACCGAGTAATTGGATTGAGTAAAATTGCACGAATCGCAGACATGGTAGCTAAGCGTTTACAATTACAAGAGCGTATCGGAACAGATATTGCAGAGGTGATTCGCCTTGCTACTGGTTCGGAGGATGTCGCAGTGTATATTGAGGGAAATCACAGTTGTATGACAGCGCGAGGGATTAAGAAACCATCAGCGAAAACGGTAACTACAACGCTTCGTGGAAGGTTTGAAAAGGATATGACCTTGCAAAATAAATTGTTTATGATGATGAAATGAAAATTTTTGTATTATGTAAACCTGTAGTGAGAATGGAATCATAGTTTGCCTACTGACGAGTTTGCATAAGGTTTGTTTAAGGAGAAAGAATTATGAATATGAATACTAGAAATAAAAAAGAAGCAGTTGTTGTATTTAGTGGCGGACAGGATAGCACAACTTGCCTTTTGTGGGCTTTGGATCGTTATGAGCATGTAGTGGCAGTGTCATTTGACTACGGTCAAAAACATAAGGCGGAGCTTGATTGTGCCAAAGAGCTTGCGAAGCATTTCAATGTAGAGCTACAGATTATGGATATGTCTTTGTTAAATCAGTTGGCACCGAATTCGTTGACTCGCAATGACATTGATGTGGATGAAGATGCGCCGGAAGAAGGACCTCCTAACAGTGTGGTGGATGGAAGAAATATGTTATTCTTAACATTTGCAGCGGTATTTGCAAAGCAGAGAGGGATTACAGATTTGGTAACAGGTGTTTCGCAAAGTGATTTTTCAGGTTATCCGGATTGTAGAGATGTATTCATCAAATCCTTGGAGACAACCTTGAATTTGGCAATGGATTATACATTTTGTATTGAAACACCGCTTATGTGGATTGATAAAGCGGATACTTGGAAATTGGCGGATGATTTAAATGGACTTGAACTTGTGCGTGAAAAGACGCTTACTTGTTACAATGGAATTAAGGGAGATGGTTGCGGAAATTGTCCAAGTTGCAAATTGAGACGAGAAGGATATGAAGAATTTTTAAAAAGATATAAAAATAATTAAAAAAATATACATTTCATTTTGATTACATAGCGAAAATGTATTACAATAGAAAGAGTATAAAAAATAAGGAGAAAGAGTATGGATCATTTAGACGAATTAGAAGCAGAAGCAATATATATAATGCGTGAGGTGGTTGCGGAATGCGAAAAGCCTGTAATGTTATATTCCATTGGAAAGGATTCTTCGGTTATGCTTCATTTAGCGATGAAAGCATTCTATCCTGAAAAGCCACCATTTCCATTTTTGCATGTGAATACCACATGGAAGTTCAAAGAGATGATTTCATTCCGTGATAAGACCGCGAAGGAATTGGGGATTGAGATGTTAGAATATATCAATCAGGATGGAATTGATCAAGGAATTAATCCATTTGACCATGGTGCATCCTATACAGATATTATGAAAACTCAGGCTTTGAAGCAGGCGTTGGACAAGTATGGGTTTACGGCAGCCTTCGGTGGTGGAAGACGAGATGAGGAGAAGTCTCGTGCAAAGGAAAGAGTCTTTTCGTTCCGTAATGAGAATCATGCATGGGATCCCAAAAATCAGCGTCCTGAACTGTGGGATTTATATAATACCCAGATTAATAAAGGGGAGAGTATTCGAGTATTCCCTCTTTCAAATTGGACGGAGAAAGATATTTGGCAATATATCAAGCGTGAGAATATTCCAATAGTTTCTCTCTATTATTCCGATGTACGTCCTGTTGTTGAACGTGATGGTAATTTGATTATGGTAGATGATGAGAGAATGGAGCTGAGACCAGACGAGGTGGTTATGAATAAGATGGTACGTTTCCGTACACTTGGTTGCTATCCGTTATCTGGTGCGGTGGAGTCAGAAGCAGTTACATTAGACGAGATTATTGATGAAACATTAGCATCTGTTGAATCGGAGCGTACAAGTCGTGTAATTGATTCAGATGGTGGTAGTGCAAGTATGGAAAGAAGAAAGAGAGAGGGATATTTTTAATATGAATGATAAACTATTAAAATTTATTACCTGTGGTAGTGTAGATGACGGTAAATCCACATTAATTGGACATTTGCTATATGATGCAAAGCTTATCTTTGCAGATCAAAAAAGAGCGTTGGAGTTGGATTCTAAGGTGGGTTCGCGAGAAGGTAAGATTGACTATTCTTTACTGTTGGATGGTTTGATGGCTGAGCGTGAGCAAGGAATTACGATTGATGTTGCCTATCGCTACTTTTCAACAGATCATAGAAGCTTTATCGTTGCTGACACGCCAGGTCATGAGGAATATACAAGAAATATGGCAGTTGGAGCATCCTTCGCCGATTTGGCAGTTATTTTGGTGGATGCAAGCCAGGGTGTTCTGTTACAGACGAAGAGACACTCTAGAATCTGTGCGTTGATGGGTATCAAACATTTTGTATTTGCAGTCAACAAGATGGATTTGATCCATTATGATCAGCAGAAATTCTTGAAAATTCAGAAGAATATTAAGATGTTGATGGCAGAGTTTGATTATGAGTCGCTTAGTATTATACCGGTGTCTGCTACAGAGGGTGATAATATTGTTAAGAAATCTACGAATATGAGATGGTACAGTGGTACTACATTGCTTTCTTATTTGGAAGAAATCGATGTGTCTGAGAAGGATGCTAGTGAAGATTTTACTATGCCAATTCAGAGAGTGTGTCGTCCGGATCATACCTTTAGAGGATTTCAGGGAACGATAACTTCTGGTGAGGTTTCTGTTGGCGATGAGATTATGGTTATGCCAAGTGGTGAAACGGCTGTGGTAACAGGAATTTTGCAGGGAGATAAAAAGGTTGAAACATGTAGCAAGGGGTATGCGGTTACGATTCAGTTAGATACAGAAATCGATATCTCTAGAGGCTGTGTATTGCAAAAGAATGCAGGTCTGGAGACAGGCTCATTGTTTGTTGTTTCGTTACTTTGGATGGACGAGAAGAGTCTTGCAACGGGAAAGAATTTCTTGTTGAAGCTTGGAACGCAGTTGATACCAGCAACTGTGATGAAAATTAAGTATAAGATTGATGTAAATACCGGTGCAGAGGTACATGCAGATGAGATTTATAAAAATGAGATTGCGGTATGCGAGATTTCTACCGGTAGCAAGGTTGTATACGACAAATTTATTAATAACAGAGAATTGGGTGCATTTATTTTGATTGACCGTATTTCTCATGCAACTGCAGCAGGCGGTGTTGTGATGCATCCACTTTCAAGAGGTAACAATCTTAAGTGGCAGGAGCTTGATATCACAAGAGAAATTCGTGAAAATCAGATGCAGCAAAAGGCGATGACAATCTGGATGACCGGTTTGTCTGGAGCGGGTAAATCTACGCTTGCCAATGAATTAGAAAAGCGTTTGTTCTCTATGGGTAAGCATACGATGTTGTTAGATGGTGACAATATTCGTATGGGATTGAATAAAAACTTAGGATTTAAGGAAAATGACCGTACAGAGAATATTCGCCGTGTGGCAGAGGTTTCTAAGCTGATGAATGATGCAGGATTAATTGTCTTGACTTCATTTATTTCTCCATATCGTATGGATAGAAGAATGGCGAGAGAGATCATCGGTGACAGTTTTGTTGAAATCTATGTAAGTACACCTTTAGAAGAGTGTGAAAGAAGAGATGTGAAGGGCTTGTATCAGAAGGCGAAGGCAGGTCAGATTCCGAACTTTACAGGTATTTCTAGTCCTTATGAAGAGCCTGAACATGCGGAGATTGTAGTGGATACAAGTAAGCATGATTTGAATACCTGTGTTGAAATGATTCTGAAGGAATTAGAACAGTATATGTAATCAGGTTGAGAGGAGATTAGGATGAAAACACTTTATCTACACATTGGAACTCCTAAAACTGCAACCACAGCGATTCAATCGTTTTGCTGGGAAAACCAGGAGATTCTTGAGAGTAAGGGGTATTATTATCCAAAGCTTGAGTATCGCTTTGATAACGTTCAGAAGTATCGAAATGGACATTTTCTTGTGTGCAGAGTCTTAACAGAAGATAGAAAGAGGCAGCCGGACAAGCAACACGCAGTTGTGATGGAAGGTATGGGAAAACTTCATGAGATGTTTGAAACACATGATAAGCTTGTGTTGTCAGATGAAGGAATTTGGAATAGAGGTTTTTTTGAGGACACCCATTGTTGGCGAGAGATAAAAAAAGAATTGGTGGATAAAGGCATTGTTGTAAAGGTGATTGTATATTTTCGCAGACAAGATGATTTTATGTTCTCTTGGTGGAGCCAGCAGGTAAAGGAAGGGATGCTTAGCTCTTCTGTTATGAGCTGGGAAGAAGTTATCGAGAAAATGCCATACATTAAACTGGATTATTATGGTGTGTTATCGGATATTGCGGAATATGTGGGTAAGGATAATATTATTGTTCGTATCTTTGATCGCAATAGGTTTGTGGGAGGAACCATTCAGCAGGATTTTCTTGATGCAATTGGTGTGGAATTCACGGAGAAATACCAGATGACTACCCCGATGCAGAATCCTAGTTTGACCAAAAATTGCACAGAAATTAAGCGTATTATGAATAACATGCCTGAGCTGGAAGCATATCAGAATAATTACTTTAGAAAAGTAGTGACCAATATGTCTGGATTTTCTATGGAAGATCGCAGCACTAATATGTTTTCTGAAGAAGAATACTATCAGTTTATGGAAAAGTACCGAGAGGGAAATGCTAAGATTGTGAAGGACTTTCTGAAACAAGAGGGAGATTTGTTTGATTATACGTATCATGCACAGGGTAAATGGAATATGGATAATGAGCAAATGTTTGCAGATATGATACAGTTTTTTGGAGCAACCACAATTCATCTGATGAATGAAAATGCGATGCTGAAGGCAAAGCTGGCGGATTTAAAAGCGGATTTGAATGTGCAAAAGCAGCATATCCGTAACATCCGCTACAAGATGAAGCATCCTGCAAAGACGGCAGTTCAAATGATAAAGAAAGCAGGAAATAAGACGGAAGAATAGAATTTTTTTCTCTTATGTGCAACAAACAGACAATATAAAACCGATTGCTATAAAGGGATGTAGCAATCGGTTTTCTTTCTTCTTTCACTTGCCATATATAGTGGATATGAGGTATAATATATCAGTATATGGGTACATATAATGAGTTAGGAGAATATACATAAAAGTTCTTTCAAGATTGACCAACAGGAGGTTGTGTTATCCTATGAAGAGTATGTTGTTTATTTTAAACCCATCCGCAGGAAGAAAACATATTAAGAGTAAGCTGTTTGATATTGTTGATATGTTTGTAAAAGCAGATTACAGTGTGCGAGTATATCCTACACAGGCAAAGGAAGATGCAGTGCGAATTGTATCAGAGGAAGGCTGGTTGTATGATGTGATTGTATGTGCGGGAGGAGACGGCACCTTAGATGAGGTGGTAACGGGTTGTATGAAATGTGGTTGCGATACACCGATTGGATATATACCATGTGGAACAACCAATGATTTTGCTAGAAGCTTAGGGATTCCGAAGGATCCGATGCGTGCTGCAAAAAGAATTGTTAAGTATGGACCACAACCGGTTGATATCGGTTCGTTCAATGGAGATTCTTTTGTATATGTGGCAGCATTTGGTGCATTTACAGATGTAACCTATACCACACCGCAAGAGTATAAGAATTACTTTGGTCATGCGGCATATTTATTTGAGGGCATGAAAGGAATTGCCAATCTGAATTCCTATCATATGAAGATAGAATACGATGGCAATGTGATAGAGGATGATTTTATCGTTGGAATGATTACCAATTCCTTGTCGGTAGGTGGCTTCACTACGCCTAATGCAAGGATAGCAGAGTTAGATGATGGATTGTATGAGGTGTTATTGGTAAAGTATCCTAAAAATCCAATTGACTTGCAAGCTACAGTTACGGCGTATTTTATGGGTGAATTTAATCCGGATTATATGTATCAGTTCAAAGCAGAAAAGATAGTGATTGAAAGTCCGGAAGCGGTGAAATGGACCTTAGATGGAGAATTCGGTGGTAGTGTAACCTATGCAGAGGTTGTTAATCTGCATAATGCAGTAAGTATTATTCGAAAATAAAGGAGTTTTGATATGGGAAAGTATTTTGGAACAGATGGTTTTCGTGGGGAAGCTAATGTGGATTTGACGGTAGAACATGCTTATAAGGTGGGAAGATACCTAGGATATTATTACGGTAAGAATCATGAGGACGGCAAGGCTAGTATTGTAATTGGAAAGGACACAAGACGTTCTTCTTATATGTTTGAATATTCTTTGGTTGCAGGTCTTACGGCGAGTGGAGCGGATGTATATCTTATGCATGTAACCCCTACGCCAAGTGTTTCTTATATTGTTCGTTTAGATGAGTTTGATTGTGGAATTATGATTTCTGCAAGCCATAATCCATACTATGATAATGGTATTAAAATTATCAATGGTCAGGGGTATAAGTTGGAAGCAGAGGTAGAGAATGAAATAGAAGCTTATATTGATGGTGAGATTCCAGAGCTTCCATTTGCGACAAAAGAAAAGATTGGTAAAACCGTGGACTATGCCATGGGACGTAACCGTTACATAGGATATCTTATGACGTTAGCTACACGTTCTTATAAGCATAAGCGTGTAGGCTTAGATTGTGCGAATGGTGCAGCATCTACAGTTGCAAAGGCTGTTTTTGAAGCGTTGGGTGCTAAAACATATGTGGTGAGCAATGAGCCGGACGGAATCAATATTAACAACAATTGTGGTTCGACTCATATTGAGCAGTTACAGAAGTTAGTGTTAGAAAAGAAATTGGATATTGGTTTCGCTTATGATGGGGATGCGGACCGGTGTCTTGCTGTGGATGAAAAAGGCGAGATTATTGATGGTGATAAGATTTTATATGCGTGTGGTTGTTATCTTTCTGACAAGGGAGCACTTAATAATAATACCGTGGTGACGACAGTTATGTCGAATCTGGGTCTATATAAGGCACTAGATAAGAAGGGTATTGCATATGAAAAGACCGCAGTTGGAGATAAGTATGTATTTGAAAATATGATGGAGAATGGTCATTCTTTAGGTGGTGAACAGAGTGGTCACATCATTTTCAGTAAATATGCTACCACTGGTGATGGTGTGCTTACGTCTATTAAACTTATGGAAGTGATTTTGGAGAAGAAGGTGAATGCATCGGAGTTGTTCCGTGATTTAAAGATATATCCACAGTTATTGGTAAATGTAAGAGTGAAGAGTAAGCCAGAGGCAAGAGCGGATGAGGATGTAATTGCAGCAGTACAAAAGGTTGAAAAGGCTTTAGGGGAAGATGGAAGAATTCTTCTTCGTGAGAGTGGTACAGAGCCAGTAATCCGTGTTATGGTGGAGGCTGCAACAGATGAGCTTTGCAAGCAGTATGTGGATGAAGTGGTCCGGGTGATTAAGGCAAATGGGCATGAAGCAGAGTAGCAAGAGTGCTGGTTACCTAGGAGGAGAGAATGATTAAGCCAAAAAATGGTTATATTAGATTTATAGTATGTATGGTAGTGGTGTTAATGCTGTGTTTGGCAGGAGATACCACTAGCTATGCTGCCGAAAAGAAAAACGGCTGGTCTAATGGTTATTATTACAAAAACGGTAAAAAACAGAAGAACAAGTGGATTACGGAAAAGAAGAATACTTATTACGTAAATGAAAAAGGTAAAAAGGTTACCGGATGGAGAAAAATTAAGGGTAAGTATTATTATTTTAATGAAAACAAGGGTGGAATTCTTAGAAACAACAAAAGAAAGATGGGTGTTCGCCTTTCACAGTTGAGCGACAATGTATTGACCATTGGTATTGATATGTCGCAATGGCAAGGGAATGTGAATTGGAATAAGATTAAGGCATCGGGGGTAGATTTTGTAATGCTACGCTTAGGATATGGAAAGGGTCGCTATGGTTCTTCCTCTTGTACGGTGGATTCAAAGTTTCAATCCTATGTGCAAGGGGCACAGTCAGTAGGTATTCCAATTGGTATCTATTTTTATTCCTATGCAACAACGCCAAAACAAGCTCAAGCTGAGGCGGAATTTACAATTTCTAATATACAAGGGATTGATATAGAGTTTCCGGTTGCCTATGATATTGAGGATGCCGCAATTTTGAAAAAGACAGATAAGGCAACACGTACTGAGATGGCGCGAACATTTATGGAAACCATTAAGGCAGCGGGTTATACACCAATGTTTTATTGTAATCAGAATTGGTATAATAATTACTTGGATTCACAAAAGCTTTCTGATTATGAGTTTTGGTATGCGCGATATACGTATGTGGAACCTGACCGCTCAGTATATAATTATGGTATGTGGCAGGCAACATCTACACAGAAGATGAGTGGAATTACAGAGAATACAGTTGATTTGAATTTCTTATACAAAGATTATTTTGATTTAGTAAAGGCTCGTAGTAGTGCTATGAAATATGGCTGGCACGAAGAAGGCGGAAAGAAGTACTACTATTACCGTGGCAAGAAATTGAAGGATGGTTGGTTTGAAATTGCTGGTGAGAGATATTATCTCCGTGAGGGTGCAACGGTGACTGGCTGGAAAACGATTTCAGAGCAGAAGTATTATTTTAATCAAGATGGAGAAATGCAGACCGGCTTTACCTCAGTGGATGGAAAAATTTACCTGATGAATGATGAGGGTATTTTGCAAACCACAACGGACAAGCCTGGTGTAACAATCAAAGAGGATGGCTCTTGTAAAATCAAGGAAGGTTGGTTTAAGGATAGCAAGGAGCGTTATTATTATCAGTATTCGGATGGTTCGATTGCTAAGAATACATGGATTAAGAAAAAAGGTAAGAAATATTATTGTAATAGCAAGGGTTACCGTGTGACAGGATTTAAGAAGATTAACGGTAAGAAATATTACTTTAATGAGAATGGTGTAATGGTAAAAAATAAGACACTTACGATTGATGGAAAGAAGTACAAGTTCAATGGCAAGGGTCATTTAGTAAAGAAGTGGTGAGTATATCATGGAAAACAGGGTGAAAAAGAGAGACAAATTTAAGAGATTAATTAATTTCTTTGAAGGATTTATCCTATTGGGAATTCATGTTGGTATCTATGCATTTGTATGGTATAGAGTGTATGAGGAACAATTGCAAAATCCATTTTCCCTTCGTGGACATTGGGCGGTAATAGGAATATACGGTTTGATGCTTTTTTTGTTGACCCACCTGTATGGAGGTTTCCGAATTGGTTATTTGCGTTTAATGGATGTAATGTATTCGCAGATTTTGTCTTTATTATGTGCAAATGTGGTAGCTTATTTTGAAATCGTATTAATTATTAGAACGTATCCATCTGCCATGCCGTTGGTGGAGATGACAGTTGTTCAGATTATTGCTATTTTGGTGTGGGTATTGATTTGTAAATGGATTTATGCTGTATTATATCCACCAAGAAAAATGTTGCTGGTATTCTATGACAGAAGTCCGGACGATATGATTAGCAAAATGCATACAAGACGAGACAAGTATGAAATCTGTGATTTGGCAGATTTGAATGTAGAATCTCTAGACAGTGTTTGTGAGATGGTTGCCAATTATGAGGCGGTATTAATCTATGATATGCCGGCATTTGAACGTAATATCATTATGAAGCGATGCTTTACGGAGTCTGTGAGAACCTATGTTACGCCAAAGATTTCGGATATTTTATTACGTGGTTCGGATAGCATTCATTTATTTGATACACCTCTTTATCTGTCGCGTAACCAGGGTTTAACTGGTGAGCAGTTGATGATGAAGAGAATTATGGATTTGGTGCTATGTATTCCGGTGGCAGTCGTTTTATTGCCCTTGTTTGTAGTGATTGCACTTTTGATTAAGCTGTATGATGGCGGTCCTGTGCTTTACAAGCAGCCAAGATTAACGGTGGATGGAAAGGTATTTAATATCTATAAGTTTCGCAGTATGAAGATGGATTCGGAAGAAAATGGTGCACAGCTTGCGAAGAAGGATGATGACCGTGTCACTCCGGTTGGACGAGTTTTGCGTGCAATTCATTTTGATGAATTTCCACAGCTTATCAATATTATTCGCGGTGATATGTCTTTGGTTGGTCCAAGACCGGAACGACCTGAGATTGCAGCGCAGTATAAGGAGATTATTCCGGAATTTGATTTTCGTTTGAAGGTAAAGGCTGGTCTTACAGGTTATGCACAGGTGTATGGTAAGTATAATACAACGCCTTATGACAAGTTAAAGTTAGACTTGACTTATATTGAGAATTATTCGTTTTGGCTGGATTTTAAGTTGATTATTTTGACTTTTAAGATATTGTTCCAAAAGGAGAACACAGAGGGTATCGATATGAATCAGGTTACTGCAGTAAAGGAAACAGTTGAAAGTCCGGATGCAGCGACGTTAGAGGAGCAGGAAGATATTACATCCTTGACCACTGACAATGAGGAGCAGACAGCGAATGAATAAGAATTTTTTGAAGGTGGTATGCTCGGAGCTACTAAAAGTTGTAACAGCACCGATGCGTTTGCTGCCAATTAAGAAAAATCGAATACTATTTACAGGATTAACAGGAGGAAAGAACTATGATTACTCCTGTAATCCTCGCTATATATACGAATATTTGAGGGACACTTATCCTGGAAGGTATGAGTATGTATGGGCGGTTAGCGATAAGGAGAAATATTCATTTTTAGAAGAAGAAGGAGTAAAGCTAATTCGGCATTTTACTGTTTCTTCTTTTCCTATGTTATTGACTTCTAAGGTAATTGTTACGAATGGCTCCTATGTACCGTGGTTTCCGTTTCGGAAAAAGCAGTATGTGATTAATACGTGGCATGGTGGTGGAGCGTACAAGAAGGTGGAAAATGAGACACCTTCAGCAGATTGGGCAACCAAAAAGAGAGCAGAGTTTTGTGCCAATAACATTAATCTGTTTCTTGCAAGCTGCAAGGTGCAAGAGGAGCAAATGATACAGACAACATATCAGTATACGGGTGAGGTGTTGCGCATGGGAACACCAAGAAACGATAAGCTGGTATCTGGTGATACAGAAGATATGATAAAAAAGGTGAAGGAATATTACACATTAGATCAGGAAACCCATATTCTTATGTATGCTCCGACGTATCGAAATGCAAATCCTTCTGTAATATTTGATGCGGATGCAGTATGGAAGCTTTTGAATTCAGGGAATGAAAAATGGGTGATATTCAGTCGTTTTCATCGTTATCAGGAAGCGGATATGCATGTAGAAATTGCAGGTTCCCATATTATTGATGTGGCTGATTATCCAGATATGCAGGAGTTACTTGCTATAACTGACATTTTGATAACGGATTATTCTTCTGTTATATGGGATTATATGTTGTTAAACAAACCGTGCTTCTTGTATGTGCCCGATAAAGAGGAGTACACAAAAAATACAGGTTTTTATGTAGAACTTAATGAGTGGCCCTATGAACAGGTTTGTGATATGAACCAACTAATGGATAAACTGTTAGACTATGATAAGGAAGCGATGCAGAATCGTATCAAGCAACATTTAGAGCAATTGGGTAGCTATGAGAGTGGGGCTTGTTGTGAGGCGATAGCTCAAAAGATTGCTCGAGAGATTATGCCAGAGATTACTGTAGAAAGTGAGAAATAGGTATGAGTAATATAAAGGTATCAGTTGTTGTGCCATTTTATAATGGTGTAGACTACGTCGATGCGACTATGAATGCGTTAATCAATCAGACCCTCAAAGAAATTGAAATTATCTGTGTGGATGATGAATCTACGGATGGTACTTATGAGAGATTAACACATTATTCAAAATTGGATAATCGAGTCATTGCTTTGCAACAGAAAAAATCGAATGCAGGAGCTGCTAGAAATCTCGGTTTACAGCATGCGAAAGGTGAGTATTTGTTGTTTTTGGACAGCGATGATTTGTATGAGACAGAGCTGTTAGCGAAAATGTACAATAACTGTGTGGAGCAGATGGCAGATATTTGTGTCTGCAACGCGGATCAGTATGATGTGGAAGCAGATGCATTTAAAATGAAGCCTCAATATATGCGTAGTAGCGTATTGCCAGAGCAGATGCCGTTTTCAAGAAAAGATATTGGAAAACATATTCTCTATTTTACCACAAGTGTACCTTGGAATAAGATGGTTCGTAGAGCCTTCGTAGATGAGAATAAATTGCAGTTTCAAGAAATTGCTCGAGCAAATGATCAGTATTTTTCGATTATGTGTCTTGTGTTGGCACAACGTATAGCCGTTGTAAAAGAACGATTGGTTCACTATAAGGTGAATCAAAAAAAGAATCTGACTGCAAACTACTCAGAAACACCTCTTTGTTCTTATCAATCCATGCTGATGGCAAAGGAGGAGCTTAAGAAGAGGGGACTGCTAGAAGAAGAAATTGTGCGTCAGGCACTGGATAATAAGATACTTAATTTGTTGTTGTATAGCTTGAATATTCAGCGCAGTCTGAGTGCTTATTGTGAATTATATGATTTGATGAAGGTGGAAGGGTTCGAGAAACTTGAGTTTGTATTACACGAGGAAGAGTATTATTTCAATAAGCAGGAGTATAAGAATCTGTTGTTGATTTTGGAATATTCTGCTGAGGAGTATCTGCTATTGAAAAATCAAGAATATCGCGGTGCAATTGAGAGAAAGAATCTCACAATTAAAGAAAAAGATAAGGAAATTCAATCCTTAGAAAAGGAAATTGAGCGTCTTTTGAAAAAGGAAACAGAATTGTTGCATATTAAGAGTACAAGACGCTACAAGGTGATATGGAAGTTATCAAGCTACGGTAGTAAGCTGCTTGGCAGAGATAAGAAAAAGAAAGGTAACGATTAGGATGAAATTAAATGCAGAGACAGAAGTGTTGGTTGACAAGCTGGCAATTCGTAGAAATATTATGACGCTAGGTGTTTTAGTACGAAACACGTCAGGAAAACCTGAAGAATTAGAGATAAAGCTGGCGGTAAAGTTTGATAATGGTTCAGAGTCACGAATTTTACCATTGTCTGTAACAGACACTAGCTTTGATGAGAATGGTTCATTTATAGGTTATGCTATTTTTGATTATGAGCTGGATGCGTTGTTTTTTAGTAACAATCTGAATTCCTTTACTGTTACAGTGCAGGCTTACGATGGACGAGAATACCAAGATGTGCAGGTTGAGGGAAAGGATTTTAATCAGGTGAAGGATGAGAATGAGTATGCTTGCGTTCTAGAAGCAGGTGTGATTCACATCAAGAGAAAGAAACCGGTAAGATATCATCAGAATGCATTGATTACCTTGTTCTGTTTCCTGTATCGCGTATTGGAATTTGTGATTGGAACCTTATTAATCCCACTATTTTTACTAGATGGTATCTACGTTCATGTGCTTGGAAATAAGAGAAGGTATATGGAAAACACGTATGGCGGTGGGGAGCTTAAAAGAACGCTGTTGTTTGCAAAGTGGCGATATTCTTCTTTTTGCAGATTAACGATGAATCGTGCTACGATAAAAAAGACATTTTTAAATGTGTTGGCATCGTTCTTATCTTTATTTTTTAAGAAGGACCATATTTTATTTGTATCCTCAAGAAGAACCGATTTGAGTGGTAATATTGCCTATGTAAATGATATTTTACAGGAAAAGAATGCAAAGGTATTATTCTGGTTAATTCCGGGTAAGACAAAGTTTATGACATATCGCGCAATGTGTTCTTTGGCGTATAAGCTTGCAAGAAGTAAAGTAGTGGTGGTGGATGATTTCACTCCAATCCTGAATGAGGTATGGACGATGAAGAGCCGGACGTTGATACAGTTATGGCATGCATGTGGAGCATTCAAGACCTTTGGCTTTACAAGAGTCGGAAAGGACGGTGGTCCGAATCAGACAAGTACCAATCATCGCTACTATAATTATGCAATTGTTAGTTCTTCAGAAATTTGTCGTTTCTACGCAGAAGGATTTGGTATCAGTGAAAATAGTGTCAAGGCATTAGGTGTGCCTAGAACAGATGATTTTTTCAAGGAGGAATATAAAGTACAGATTCGGGAAAAATTGTACAAAGATTATCCGCAGTTAAAGGGAAAAAAGATTATTATGTTTGCACCAACCTTCCGTGGTAACGGTGCTGGTAGTGCATATTTTCCTTTTGAGAAATTTAATGTAAAGGATTTGCTTGAACGATTAGATGATGAATATATGGTGATTGTAAAGCATCATCCGTTTGTTGAGCAAAAGCATCCAATTGATAGTAGTGTGAAGGATAGAGTGTTGGATTTGTCAACAGAGTCAGAGATTAATGATTTGTTATTTATAACAGATTTGTTGATTACAGATTATTCCTCTGTTATTTTTGAGGCGTCTTTGCTGGATATACCGATGCTATTCTATGCATTTGATTTGGAGGATTATGTGGTAAATAGAGACTTCTATTATCCGTTTAAAAATTTTGTACCAGGAAAGATTGTAAGAAACCTAGAGCAAATTCAAGTTGCAATTCAAGAATCTGATTACGAACAGCAGAAGGTAAAAACCTTTAAGCATCGATTCTTTGATCATTTAGACGGTAAATCTTCTGAACGTGTGGCAGAATTCATTCTATCTTTCTTGTAGAGAAAATAAATCTGTGTTACAATGTGCAGATGAGGTGAGGTAATAATGAAACGATTTATAGAAGATGCAAAGAAGTATTATAACTATGAAGTGAGAGCAGCGAAGTCTACTCTTAAAACAGAAGTAGCAAATTCCTACTTGAATTGGATATGGTGGCTCTTGGATCCGTTGCTATCTATGATGGTTTATTATGTAATATTTGGCCTTGTATTCAAGGCAAAGGAAGGACATTTTATTCCATTTTTATTTATTGGTCAAACTATGTGGATGTTCTTTAATAAGAATATTGTACAGAGTGTTAAGATGATTAAGAGAAACAAGGCAATTGTATCTAAGGTGTACCTTCCGAAATTCGTATTGCTATTCAGTAATATGATGGTAAATGGATTTAAGATGATGGTATCCTGGTTGTTGGTTATCATAATGATGTGTATTTTCCGTGTTGGAATATCACCATATGTGTTGTGTTACATTCCAATTATGTTAGTGCTTGTGTTGGTTACATTTGCAATCTGTATTAATCTAATGCATTTTGGTGTATTTGTAGAGGATTTGGGTAATGTCGTGAATATTGGAATGCAGTTGGTATTCTATCTGGCAGGTATTTTTTACAGTATCGAAAGTCGTTTGGGTGATGATTATCCGATTCTTGCAGATATTATGACCAATTGCAATCCGATTGCGTTGTTGATTCAGGATATGAGAAATGTATTGTTATATCAGCAGGCACCGAATTGGGTGGCATTGGGTATCTGGACGGTAATCGGAATTATCTTATCTGTAATTGGAATTCATACTATGTATAAAAATGAGAATAGTTATGTGAAGGTGATTTAGATAATATGGTTTGAAATTGAAAACTTTACAAATATCTATGGTAGGTGAGATGATGAATCGTGAGGATGTTATAAAAAGTGATAATATGAATATAGAGACTAATGATGTGCCTGAAACGAAGGAAATAAGAGTTGTAGAAGTTGAGACAGAGAATTTTGGCGCCAATATTCCGGACGAGGAGGTTTCTATTGAAGTAAAAGATTTATGCATTGGATATAAGAATATTCAGGCATATTCGATAAAAAAGAGTCTGTTGAAATTTAAGAAATCACATGTAGAGGAGTTCCAGGCAGTAAGAAATGTGTCTTTCCGTGTGAGAAAGGGAGAGATTCTTGGAATTATTGGTAAAAATGGTAGTGGAAAATCTACTATGTTGAAAGCTTTGGCTGGTATTTTTAATCCCGACGCAGGCACGATTGACTTAAAGGGACAGTCTGTTTCTTTAATGGCAATTGGTGTAGGATTTCAGAAGGAAGTAACCGGTAGAGAGAACATATTATTATCTGGTATGTTGTTAGGTTTTTCGGAAGCAGAAATTCGTGCAAAGATGACGGAGATTATAGAGTTTGCTGATCTTGGTAAATTCATTGATATGCCGGTTAAGACTTATTCGAGTGGTATGCATTCTAAGTTGGCATTTGCAATTACGGCAATTATGGAAACAGATATTATGCTGGTAGATGAAGTGCTTAGTGTAGGTGATGCGAAATTCAAAAAGAAGAGTCGCAAAAAGATGAAAGAGCTTATCTCTGACAAGCAGCGTACGGTAATTATTGTATCTCATAATATTCAAACCCTAAAGAAGCTTTGCAACAAGGTTATGTGGATGCACGAGGGTGAGATAAAGAAGATTGGTGATCCTGAAACAGTATTAGATGAATACGAGGAGTTTATGCAATAGTGATAAGGCAAATTTGCAAGTGGATTGTATTTAAAATAGTTTACCCATGTGTATATTTTGTGGGAAGTCGCAGAACCATTCAGAAGGATAAAATCATATTTGTGGAAAATCATGGAGAGCAGATATCCAATGACTATCTGCTATTGCAGGATGGTTTTCGACAGAGGAAATACGATGTTCGTGTGCATTATCTGAAGGTTTCTTCTAGTGCATGGGCGGATGTGATAAAAAGAACGATAGTGATGCTTTGGGATATGACAACTGCAAACTGTGTTTTTTTGAATGAATCCAATAGTGTCTTTGGTGCATTTGAATTGAGACAAGAAACAAAATTAATCCAATTATGGCATGCTTGTGGTGCTTTTAAAAAATGGGGCAATAGTGTAGCGGATAAACAATTTGGTGATGATAAAAAAGATTTGGAACGCTATTCGGGACATCGGAATTATTCTTTGGTAGCAGTTAGCGGCGAGGCGGTTTGTTGGGCCTATGAAGAGGCATTTGGATTGCAAGACAAGCCATCTGTGGTAAAAGCAATTGGTGTAAGTCGTACAGATGTCTATTTTTCTGAAAATAGAAGAGAGCAGGCGTATGTTGCTCTTGGAGCGTTTGACCAAAAGATGATGAAGGGGACGCTTGCAGGACGTAAAATAATTGTATATGCACCAACCTTCCGTGGTGATATTAAAGGAGCAAAGTCGCCGGATGAGTTGGATGTTGGGGAATTAGCACAGCTTAGTGAGGAATATGTGCTATTGGTGAAGCAGCATCCCTTTGTAAAGGAAAAATTTCCTGTACCGAAAGAATATCGAGAGTTTTGTGTAGACGTAGGAGAGACCTTATCGATTGAAGACCTTCTTATAGTGGCAGATATTTGTGTCACAGACTATTCTTCTATTATATTTGAGTATTCACTGATGAGGCGTCCGATGCTATTTTTTGCTTATGATATAGAAAAATATTATGACGAGCGTGGTTTTTATTATCCTTATGAAGGATTTGTTCCAGGTCCAATTGTTCGTACAACAAAGGAGTTAGTTTGTCAGATTAAGAATATAGAAACGTTTGATATGACTCTGGTGGAAGCGTTCTGTGCAAAGTATATGAGTGGCTGTGACGGACATTCCACGGAGAGAATGATGAGGTATGTGATAGAGTCATAGTCTGAGGTGAGGAATTGATCTTAGTATAGTATCAGAATTATGAAAAAGTAGTGGATGATAGGAGGATTGAAAAATGAGTAAGGTATATGGTGTAATCCTTGCAGGTGGAGTAGGTACCCGTATGGGCAATGTAGAAAAACCGAAGCAATTTATGGAACTTGGTGGAAAACCAATTATTGTGCACACAATTGAGAAATTTATTATGAATGATGAATTTTGTGGAATCTTAGTGTTGACACCGAAGCAGTGGATTAAGCATACGGAGGATTTGATTAAAAAATATGTGGCGGTGGACGAGAGAGTGCGCGTTATCGAAGGAGGCTCAACCCGTAATGAAACAATTATGAATGCGATTGCTTGTATTGATAAAAATGGGGACTTGAATGAAGAAACGATTATCGTAACACACGATTCAGTGAGACCGTTCTTAACACATCGTATTATTGATGAGAATATTCGCTATGCAAAGGAGTATGGTGCGTGTGATACTGTAATTCCTGCTACCGATACGATTGTAGAGAGTAAAGATCATCAGTTGATTAGTAATATTCCTGATCGTTCTGTTATGTATCAGGGACAGACACCACAGTCCTTCAGGGCAAAGCACTTAAAAGACATTTACGAGTCGCTTACGGAGGAAGAGAAGGAGATTCTTACGGATGCCTGTAAGATTTTAGTAATAAAAGGGGAACATGTTCATTTGGTGGAAGGAGAGGAGTCGAATATTAAGATTACTTATCCTTATGACTTAAGAGTTGCAGAGGCTCTTTTAGGAGGCGTATGAAATGCTAAATGCAGTATATCAATTAAAAAAGCCAAGACAATTTGAGTTGGTATTTAAAGATATTACATTTGATGATGAACAGGTGATTGTAAGACCGACTCATTTATCAATCTGTAATGCAGACCAGAGATATTATCAAGGCAATAGACCAGACGAGATATTGAATCAGAAACTTCCAATGGCATTAATTCATGAAGCGATTGGTAAGGTTGTGTATGATCCGACAGGCGAGTTTCAAAAAGGTGATTATGTTGTTATGATTCCGAATCTTCCTTGCGAAGAGGATGAGGTGATTGCAGAGAATTATCTTAGAAGTTCGAAGTTTCGGGCTAGTGGAACGGATGGATTTATGCAGGAATATGTTCAGACAACACCGGATCGTTTGGTTAAGCTACCAGAAAATATTAATCTTACCGTGGCAGCATTTACGGAGATTGTTAGCGTGAGTTTTCATGCCATTGAGCGATTTATGAAAACGGCACATGCCAGACGTGAAGTGATTGGTGTTTGGGGTGATGGAAATCTTGGGTATATTACATCATTATTGCTGAAGAGTATGTATCCTGAGATAAAGGTGTATGTTTTAGGTCTGGACAAGTCCAAGCTTAATGACTTTACCTTTGCGGATGGCATTTATCTTGTAAATGATATTCCAAAGGACTTTAGGATTGACCATGCATTCGAGTGTGTGGGTGGCAATGGTGCGCCGAGAGCAATTAACCAAATTATTGATTACATTAATCCGGAAGGAACGATAGGTATTTTGGGCGTGACAGAAGACAATGCGCCAATCAATACACGAATGATTTTGGAAAAGGGACTTCGTATGATTGGAAGTAGTCGAAGTGGCAGAGAGGATTTTGTGAATTTAGTAGATTTGTATAGAAGAAAGCCGGAAGTAGTGGAATATCTCGAGAATATTGTAGGTGAACAGGTAGTGATTAGAGAGATGAAGGACATTTCCAGAGCTTTTGAAAAGGATATTCATAAATTGATTGGAAAGACCATTATGGTATGGGAGAAGTAAAAATCTACTGAGTAAGAATACGGAGGAAGAGTAATGAAGATTGCAGTTGCTGGAACAGGTTATGTAGGGTTGTCAAATTCTATTTTGTTGTCGCAGCACAATGAAGTGTATGCGGTAGATATCATACCAGAAAAAGTAGAGATGATTAACAATAGAAAATCGCCACTTGTAGATGCAGAGATTGAGGCGTATCTTGCCAATAAGACGTTGAATCTTACGGCTACAACGGATGCTGAACAGGCTTATAAAGGAGCGGAATTTGTGGTAATCTCTACTCCGACTAATTATGATCCGCAGAAGAACTATTTTGATACTTCTTCTGTTGAGAGCGTAATCGAAAAGGTTATGGAGATTAATCAGGATGCAATTATGGTTATTAAGTCTACTGTTCCGGTGGGCTACACGGTGGCGATTAGAGAGAAATATCAATGTGATAATATTATCTTTTCTCCAGAGTTTTTACGTGAAGGAAAAGCATTGTATGATAACTTATATCCTTCCAGAATTATTGTAGGTGCACCACTAGAGGATGAACGATTGAAAAAAGCAGCACATACTTTTGCGGAGCTTTTAGCAGAAGGCGCAATTAAAGAGGATATTAGTATTTTATATACGAATCCGACAGAAGCGGAAGCAGTTAAGTTGTTCGCCAATACTTATCTTGCATTACGTGTATCTTTTTTCAATGAGCTGGATACCTATGCTGAGGTAAGAGGTCTTAATACAAGACAGATTATTGAGGGAATCGGTTTGGACCCAAGAATTGGCAATCATTATAATAATCCGTCCTTCGGATATGGTGGATATTGTTTACCAAAGGATACCAAACAGTTGCTGGCAAATTATGCAGATGTTCCGAATAACATTATTGGAGCAATTGTAGATGCCAATAGCACAAGAAAGGATTTTGTTGCAGAGCAGATATTGCACGCAGCAGGATTTCCGGAAAAGAAGAATCCGATTGTTGGAATCTATCGGTTAACTATGAAGGCAAATTCAGATAATTTTAGACAATCTTCTATTCAGGGGGTTATGAAGCGTATTAAAGCCAAGGGTGTTGAAGTGGTGATTTATGAGCCTACCCTAAAGGAAGAAACATTTTTTAATAGCAAAGTAATGACTGATTTTGAGGAGTTCAAAAAGATTTCTGATGTGATTGTTGCAAATCGTAACAGCGAGGAATTGGCGGATGTGTTAGATAAAGTATACACTAGAGATTTGTATTCGAGAGATTAGTAAAAGCAAATTCACTATATAGTGATGAGAAATTATTTTATTGGAAAAATGAAAATATGGAAAGCCCCTTCGTAAGATGAGATTAGTGCTCTGGCTTATGAAGGGGCTTTTGGGTTTGAGTTTTTCGATGTTGTTTGAATGATGTTATTCTTCTTCCATATCTAATAGCTTATGAATTGCAGCACTTAGATATTTGTGTTCGCGATATTTCATAATTAATTCCTTCTCCTCTGTGGAGAGAATGAGAGGAATTTCTTGTGGTTGGTTACCGTAGCCTAATGACTCTATTATATTTGTAATGTTATAGAGGTGGCACAAGGATAAAAGAGTGTCTGCCGGAGGTTGGTTTTGCCCACGTTCCCAACTGTAGATTGTTTTTGGCGAATATATCATGTTGTATTCGGTTTCTAATTTGACTACAACATCTTTAACTGTTAAATTAGCGGCTTCGCGATAATAACGTAACCGAACTCCTAGATTTGGATTTTTCATAGCAAACTCCGTTTCTTTCATTTGTTAAATCTATCTTATAGTAACGTTTTTTTGATGTCAATATAATTCCTTTTTTGTTAGAAAAAATTAATTGAAATTCCATTGTAAATAGAATATAATGGAAAAAGCTGTTAATGAATTCTATCTGAGGTGGAATGTGAAAGGATGATGCTATGAAGGCTGAACGATACTTGTTAGATTATATTTTGAAAAATGGAATTTCTGTTGAACGAATACATCGAGAAATGGGATTAGATATGGAACTCATTTGTAAAGAGAAGAAAGAATTGAGTGCGGATGATTTTGTACATCTGTGCATTTATTTGGAAGTGAATCCGGATGATATAATGAAGAGTATCGTATAGTTTGTTGGAAGTAATTTATGATACCAATAAAAAGTGTGAATCTGTGATAGAAGACTATAATAAGAGAGAATGTGGATGACCAGACATATATTAGGTGTGTGGTCTTTTTTGTTGTGTTTTCTTTGGTGATGCTTCAAAACGCAAATTGTTTGAAATGTCATTGGGTTTATGCTACAATGGACTACGATTGATTACTTATAAGAAGAATGAGAAGGAGGATAAATGCGTGATTAAATTATATGAAGGTGGCGCCTATCTTGTAAATGGTACAGAGATTATCGAAGATGGCGCAAATCAGGCAGAGATTTTAAAGAGTAAAACAGGAAGCGTTATATCAAAGGAAGAAGCAGCTAAGAATACTATTGCATATGGTATTTTAAAAGCACATAATACTTCTGATAATATGGACAAGCTTCAGATTAAGTTTGATAAATTGACATCCCATGATATCACATTTGTTGGTATCATTCAGACTGCTCGTGCGTCAGGATTAGAGAAATTTCCGATTCCTTATGTGCTGACCAACTGT
>CAYTOQ010000003.1:37473-58717 GCA_964439445.1 uncultured Clostridium sp.
GAACGATTAATGAGGATGACCACATGTTTGGTCTTACCTGTGCAAAGAAGTATGGTGGAGTATATGTTCCTCCTCATCAGGCAGTTATTCATCAGTATGCAAGAGAAATGCTTGCTGAGTGTGGTGCTATGATTTTGGGTTCTGATTCACACACCCGTTATGGTGCATTAGGTACTATGGCAATTGGTGAGGGTGGTGGAGAACTCGTTAAGCAGTTACTTTGCCAGACTTATGATGTGAAGATGCCAGGTGTTGTCGGCATTTATTTAGATGGTAAGCCAGAGCCGGGTGTTGGTCCTCAGGACGTGGCACTTGCAATTATCGGTGCAGTATTTGCCAATGGTTATGTTAAGAACAAGGTTATGGAGTTTGTTGGTCCTGGTGTTGATAGCTTAAGTGCGGATTACAGAATTGGTATTGATGTAATGACAACAGAGACAACCTGTCTTTCTTCTATCTGGAAGACAGACAGTGAGGTTAAGGACTTCTATGAGATTCATGGCAGAGGGGAGTCATACAAGGAGTTGAATCCGGGTGCGGTTGCTTATTACGATGGATTGGTTTATGTAGATCTTAGCAAGGTAAAACCTATGATTGCTATGCCATTCCACCCAAGTAACACATACACGATTGAAGAATTAAATGCGAACCTAATGGATATCTTAGAGGATTGCGAGAAGAGAGCATTGGTAAGCTTAGATGGTAAGGTAGACTTTACATTGAAGGACAAGGTTCGCAATGGTAAGTTATATGTTGACCAGGGTATTATCGCTGGTTGTGCAGGTGGTGGATTTGAAAATATCTGCGCAGCGGCTGATATTTTGAAGGGTGCAAGTATTGGTGCAGATGAGTTTACTTTAAGCGTATATCCGGCTTCTACACCTATTTATATGGAATTAGCTAAGAATGGCAGATTGGCAGATTTGATGGCAACCGGTGCAATTGTTAAAACTGCATTTTGTGGTCCTTGCTTCGGTGCTGGTGATACGCCTGCCAACAATGCATTCTCGATTCGTCACTCTACTAGAAACTTCCCGAACCGTGAAGGTTCTAAGGTACAGAATGGTCAGATTTCTTCCGTTGCCTTGATGGATGCACGTTCTATCGCAGCAACAGCAGCTAACAAGGGATATTTGACTGCAGCAACCGATATTGATGCAAACTTTACAAATCCAAAGTATTACTTTGATAAGACCATTTATGAGAATCGTATCTATAATGGTGTTGGAAAAGCAGACCCATCAGTGGATATTAAATTTGGTCCTAACATTAAAGACTGGCCAGCAATGGTAGCTTTGACAGATAACTTGATTTTGAAGGTTGCTTCCGTAATCAATGATCCTGTTACTACTACAGATGAATTGATTCCATCTGGTGAGACCTCTTCTTATCGTTCAAACCCATTGGGACTTGCTGAGTTTACATTATCTCGTAAGGATCCTGAGTATGTGGGTAGAGCAAAGGCTGTTCAGGCAGTAGAGAAGGCTCGCGAAGAAGGAAACTGTATGTGCAAGTATGATGATAACTGGAAAGAAGTAATGGATACAATCAAAGCACAGTTTTCAGACATTACACACGAGAATGTAGGAGTAGGTTCTACTATATTTGCTGTAAAGCCAGGTGATGGTTCGGCTCGTGAGCAGGCAGCTTCTTGTCAGAAGGTGCTTGGTGGATGGGCAAATGTTGCTAAGGAATACGCAACGAAGAGATATCGCTCGAACCTAATTAACTGGGGTATGCTTCCATTTATCATGCCGGAGGATTACGCATTTGATATTGATGACTATATCTTTATCCCGGATATTGCTAAGGCAGTAAAGGATAAGAACGATGATATCAAGGCTTATGTGGTTAATAAGGGTATGAAGGAATTGACCTTCCATTTAGGTGACCTTACAGATGATGAGAGAGACATCATTTTGAAGGGCTGCTTAATTAACTACAATAGAAGATAATGGGAATAGGAAGTCGGTAAGCGGTTTGCTTATCGACTTCTTGCTTTTGTTGGGATTTTCGTTGAAATAGTAGTTTGGCTCATGTTACAATATTAAAAGCGATAGAATGTAGTGTATGATGTAGTAAATGTATGGGAAGGGCTAACAAATGAGGAATGAGAAGATGGAAAAAGCTAAAAAAATAATTACATATTTGTTGTATGCAGTAATGTGTGTACTTTGCGTTACAAAAACAGTAATTGCTAAGAATACTTCAGATTCATCTTATGTGGTAACACTTTATAACGAACAGACCGGTCTTCCGACAGGTGAAGCCAATACAGTATTACAGACATCAGACGGATATATATGGATTGGAAGTTATGGTGGTTTGATTCGCTATGACGGAACATCCTTTCGGAATTATAGTGTAGAACGTGCCATTCAGTCTAGTTCTATCCGCGCGTTGTTCGAGGACTCTCAAGGTCGCTTGTGGATTGGAACCAATGATGCAGGTGTAATTATGATGGAGGATGATGAGTTTACAGATATCATATCACCGGAGGATCGTTCTTTTGCTTGTATACGAGATTTTACAGAAGGAGAAGATGGTACTATATATATTGCATCGAATTCTGGTATGGGTGAAATTCGGGATGGAAAAATTGTTCCATATACAGATGAGGCACTGAAGGGAAATACGGTATACACGATAGCAGTTGACGGAAGAGGCAGAGTTTGGGGTGGCATGAGCAATGGAAACTGTGTAGTGTTTCGGGATGGAGAATTGGTTAATGTCGTAACCTCACGTGCAGTGTTTGATAATGCGGATATATATAGTTTGGATGAAAATGCTGAGGGCTCTATTGTTTTTGGTTCCTCTGAGGATCAAGTTGCAGTGGTTTCCTTTCCTTCGGATAGCTTGAAGAAACAGGATTTGCAGGTTACGCATTATGATACAGGGAATGTCCGAATGCACAATGCAATCAATGCAACGGAGAATGGTTATATATTAGTCAGTGGTATCGATGGTTTTGCAGTGATTGACTCCAATGGCGAAGTAAGAGAATTTGGGAAAGAGGAGAATGTTTCATCTGTAAATGCAGCTATTGCAGATCATGAAAACAATATATGGCTTGCATCTTCTAACTTTGGAGTGATGCGATATTCCCAAGGATGTTTTTCTACCCCAAACGCAGTTGCTGAGTTGGAGGGAATTGCCATTAACAGTATTGAATTTTGTGACGGGTGTTGGTATATTGCACACGATACCGGTCTGATTATTTGTGATGAGAAATGGAATCAGATTTCCAATGAATTAACTGATATGTATGAAGGTGTTCGTATTCGCAGTATTGTTGTAGATAGTAAGGGTACTGTGTGGCTAGCAAGCTATTCGGATTTTGCGTTGGTAAACTATAATCCAGCTTCAGAAACGATTAAGGAATATGGAATTGGCTCAGGCTTAGTCAGTGATAAAGCACGAGTTGTGTATGAAATGTCGGACGGAAGAATTGTTCTTGGAACGCAGGCTGGAGTGAATGTCATTGAAAATGGAAAGGTTACGGAGTCATATGTCCATGAAGATGGAATTGACAATCCATCCATTTTATGTGTATCAGAGGGAGAAAATGGAGAGATTATATTAGGTAGTGATGGAGACGGTATATACATAGTTTCAGAGGACAAGGTGGAGCATTTTGGCTTTGAAGAGGGCCTAAATGATGGAGTGGTTCTCCGTATGTTAAAGGATTCCGAAAAGGATGCATGGTTCGTCAGTGCAGGAAGTAGTCTCTATTATTGGGAAGGTAGAACAGTCCGCAACCTCACCAATTTTGAAAAAGATGCAGGAAGTGTCTTTGATATGATTGAAATGGATGAAAAGCTATGGATTGTGCAAAATAGTGGCTTAATTGCTATTGACAAAAAGCAGTTGTTGAGTGGAGAAAACACCGATACTATACATTATGGTATTGGACATGGCTTAACGGGTTCGATTGATGCAAATGTATGGAATTATCTTTCAGAAGATGGAATGCTATATGTGGCTACTAGAAATGGAATTAGTGTTTTCGGCTTTGAAGGTGTGAATAACGGTTTGCCTAAGGTGTTGGTGCATAGTGCCAATGTTGATGGCACGGTGTATGAACATCCAAAACAGTTAGATATAAGTCGTGGTGCGAAGCGTGTTACGATAGATTTTGGAGCACTTTCGTATTCTGATGCCACAGAGCTTCGAATTGCCTATCGTTTAAAGGGATTTGATGAGGAAACATTTATTATGGCAGAAAAAAATGGAAGCGTCAGCTATACTAATCTGCCAGGTGGCACCTATGAGTTTGAAATGCAAATCTATAGTCCGGAACAACCAGAAGAAAAAGTAACATACATGATGCAAGTGGTGAAAGAACAGAAAATGTCAGAGTCGATTTGGTTTTGGCTTGTCCTAGTGTTTTTGGTCATTTTAATATGTACAGGCATTGTCTGGGTTTATGCCAAGATGAAAATGAAAGCATTGCATCGCAGACAGCAGGAGTATAAAGATATTGTGGAACAGTCTCTTCGCACCTTTGCAAAGACCATTGATGCAAAGGATTCCTATACGCAAGGTCATTCGATTCGCGTGGCAGAGTATTCCAGAGAGTTAGCAAAGCGTATGGGCATGTCGGAAGAGGAGCAGGAGCGAATTTATTATATTGCTTTAATGCATGACATTGGAAAGATTGGTGTGCCGGATTATATTTTGAATAAGCCGGGTAGGCTGACGGATGAGGAAATGGAAACCATTCGAAAGCACGTAGATATTGGTGGAGATATATTAAAGGACTTTACTGCCCTTGATGGGATTGCGCAAGGTGCGAAATTCCATCATGAGCGATATGATGGTAAGGGCTATACAGAAGGTCTTGCAGGTGAAGAGATTCCTCAGGTCGCACGAATCATTGGTGTGGCAGATTCCTATGATGCTATGGCAAGTGACAGATGCTATCGAAAGGCACTTTCCAATGATATTATTGTGGATGAGTTGAATAAGTATAAAGGGACACAATTTGACCCAGAGGTGGTATCTCATATGTTAGCGATGATTGAAGAGGGTGCTGTTCCAATGAAGGAAGAAGAATGATTTTTGACTTGACATGGGAGTAGGATAGAAAATAAGTTTATAGAAACCGGAAACTTTCAAAGAGTTTCCGGTTTTATGTTTATTGAGTTTTTGCTTTTTTATTAAATTAGTATTAAATTTTTTGTTAAGCTTTATTCATTTGAATGAAACTTTTAATAAAAAAGCTGTGTCTAAAGGATAAAAGGAGGTAAAAGCATGAACAAAGTTCAAACAAAAGAACAGCGTTTGCAATCTTTGATGGATGAATATGGTGATGGTGTATTACGTATGTGCTATATTTATTTGAAGGATTACCAACTTGCGGAAGATGTGACACAGGAAACATTTATAAGAGTGTATCAACATTTAGATGAGTTTAAGGGTAAAGCGTCCATAAAAACTTGGATTGTACAAATAGCTATTAATCTTTCAAAGAATCAGATGCGAACAAATTGGTGGAAAAATCGCACAGATGTGGAATTACCAGAGATTCCTACAAACGAATACAGCGATTCCTTTGTAGACCGTCAGCTAATTATGAATGAAGTGAGTAAGCTTCCTTCTAAATATAGGGAAGTGATATTGCTTTATTATTATCAAGAATTGTCAATTTCAGAGGTTGCGACGGTTTTGCATTTAAATGAGTCTACAGTGAAGACAAGGCTTGCAAGGGCAAAGAAGAAATTGAAGCCGGAATTGAAGGAGGTATTGTGCTATGAGTGATTTCAAATATATTATGGATAGTAGTTTAGAAGAGATGAAATTTTCTGATGCAAAAAAACAAGAGGTATTAGAGAAATGTAAAAATAGAAAGGAAAATTGGTCTGAGAAAGGATTGTTTAAGCCGCGTTTTTCTATGCGGTATGCAGGAGTGGTAGCGGTCTGTTTGGTGTTGTGCATTGGCGGCACGGTTGCAGCGAAGGTGTTGTTATGGGATGATTTTGTGGCCAAAAGATATCAAGTGGAAACAGAGGAAGAACTACAAAAAGAAACGATGGCAGAGGGTTTGGCTACAACTATGATAGTATCAGACGAAGATAATGGTATTACTGTTGAGGTGCTTCAAACAGTGGCGAACCAGAATCATATAGATATTTATTTGAAGATTAAAGCTGCAAATGAAGAAATTGCGAAACAAATTGCAGATGCACAACCGATTGTTGATATTTCTTTTGAAAATTCCGAATGGGGTGGTATAAATGGAGGAATGGTATCGAAATATACAGGTATTGATATGAAAACAGAATTAACAGAGTATTATACTATCGAAAATCAGGAATGGATGACACAAGAAATGGATTATGCCATCTATAATCTGTCTGTGGATATAACGAATGCTGGTAATTTGAATGAGGACATAGCATATTTGAATATTAATTATTTTGTTCGGAATAGTCAAGATTCACCTTATGTTTTAGCGGAGGGGGATTGGGAATTAAGTTGGAAAGTAAAGGCAAGTGAAAGCAAAAAGACAATTGTATTTAATAAAGAATATGAAATGTACGAAAAAACATTCAAATTGCATAAGATTGAATTAACGCCAATTGGAATTAAGATATATATAGATCGTGAGCTGATTGACAAAGAAGAGTTAATGACAGCATTTTGCTATATCATTGCAACGCCCTTCGGTAGTACTGGTGATGTCACTGACAATGTACCAGGTTGGGAGTATGAATACCTAGAGTGGCGAGGTATAAATGGGATTCCACTATCTGTTCATAAAGAATTAACACAAGAGGAACGTTTTGATGTCGTGGAAGAAATTTCTAATGGAACATATAAAGGAGATTATGTTGATGTGGATGATTGGTTTGCTGAGAAAGATCATTATGTGATTAGTACATGGGATTCAATATCGATTCGTATGAAGGATGGAAATGCTTTTTGTCCAAAGGATTCCACTGGAAACTCTGATGTTGAGGGAAATAATTATGTGATTACAGAAAACTATGTGGGTTACCTTGATATAGAAAATGTATCAGAAATTTGGATTGGTAATTGTGTTATTCCTCTTTCGGATGGTGTCATACAATAAACTTAAAAATGTGAAAAGCCGTCATGTAATGATGGCTTTTCTTTTGTGTAAATACTTTTAATTACATACTAAATGTGGTATACTTTACTAAGGTATATTTTCCCACTGAAAGTGTGAATAATAGAGGATAAAAAAAGATATTTATTATAGATTGGAAGACAACATGGGTAAGAATAATAAAGTAACTAAGAATTTTGCGGTACAGGCGTCCATACTGGCAATTGCAAGCATTATGTCAAAGCTATTGGGTATGGTGTATAGCATTGTATTTACCTATATTTTGACAAAGGAAGGAAATGGATATTACGGTACAGCACAATCGGTATATTACATTATATTGGTGATTGCGACCTTTAGCATCCCGTCAGCAGTTTCTAAGATTATGGCGGAACATATCGAAAAGGGGCAGTATCGCAATGTGAAGCGTATTTTTAACTGTGCTATGATTTATGTGTTGGTTGTAGGTGGAATTGCATCGATTATCACCTATGTGTTTGCACCAGTTATGGTAAAAGAGGTTAGCAATGCAACTCTGTCATTAAGAATTTTGGCACCAACCATTTTTATTTCGGGATTTTTAAGTGTGTACCGAGGATATTTTCAGGCATATGGTAATATGGTTCCAACCTCGATATCGCAGATTGTGGAACAGATATTTAACGTTGTGGTAAGTATTGTTGCTGCACTTGTTTTTATGAAGTGGGCGACAGCGAATGGAATGGGTGACCAGATACAAAAATATGGTTCGGCTGGTGGTACATTAGGTACTGGAATTGCTTGTTTGGCTGGATTGATTTATATGATGGTATTGTTCCAAAAAGAAAAAAAGACCTTATATGCGAATATACAAAATGACAATACAGGTAGTATCATGTCTTATCGTGATGGGTTTAAGGTATTGTTGATGATTGCTACCCCGATTATTTTTAGCTCATTTATCTATAATGTAAATGTCAGCTTGGATATGAAGATTTATATGGCAACCATGGAGAATATGGGTGTGGGTGCTACGGAATTAGCAGGGAGCTATGCTTTGTATAGCAGATACTATCTTGTGTTGGCAAATGTTCCAATTGCTATGGCGACCGCTATTTCATCCGCAATTATTCCGGGTGTGTCTAGCGCATTTGCCGTTAACAATATAGCAGAGTGCAAGAGGAAGGTTCAACAAGGAATGCAACTGACATTAGTTCTTACAGCACCTTGTGCAATTGGGTTTGCTACATTGGGAAAGCCTATCGTTAATTTGTTGTTTAAGCGATTAGCAGATTCGGATGCGCAGATTGTTGCAAACCTCTTATTACTTGGTGGAATATCGATTGTGTTTTATGGTATATCGGGTGTGTTAAACAGTGTATTGCAAGGCATTGGAAAGGTGAATGTTCCAGTAATTAGTGCATTTATTGCATTGGTATTACATTTATTTATTCTGTATCCAATGATGAAAGTATTCAACTTAGGTGTTTATGCGTTAATTCTTGCAACTGCTGCGTATGCATTGATTGTTGTTATTGTGAACTATATTGTGATGGCAAGAACCTTACAATATAAGATGGAATGGAAACAAACGGTGGGGGTTCCGTTTCTATCAGCGATTGTTATGGGAGTTGTGGTGTTATTTGCCTATAAGGGACTGGATTTCGTGTTAAGTAAGGCGCTTGGTGCATATATTAGTAATGCCGTTGCAACACTAGTTTCTGTTCTGTTAGCAATTGTAGTGTATTTTACTGCTATGATTAAAGTGGGTGGTTATACAAGGGAGATGTTATTGGCATTTCCGAAAGGAACGTTATTGGTTAAAGTTGCAGAGAAGCTGCATTTGATAAAGGGGTAAAGTAGTTCTCATAAAATGGGAACGTGTATAAGAAGGTATTGTCTTATGTTCAGGATAAGCGTTTGCAAGTATGCGATGCAGAATAACAGACAGCTTAGAAAGGGGTGCATTAGAATGAAATTAACATTTATTGGAGCAGACCACGAGGTAACAGGTAGTTGTCATTGCCTACAGGCATGTGGCAAAAATATCTTGATTGACTGTGGTATGGAGCAAGGGGGAGACGTGTATGAGAATCAGGAGCTTCCGATGAATGCATCGGATGTGGATTACATATTATTGACTCATGCACATATTGATCATTCGGGCTTGATTCCTCTGATGTATGCGAAGGGTTTTAGAGGCAAGGTATATACGACGAAGGCAACCACAGACCTTTGCGATATTATGCTTCGTGACAGCGCACACATACAGGAGTTTGAAGCAGAGTGGCGGAACCGTAAGGCGAGACGTTCCGGTGATGCAGAGTTTGTACCACTATATAGTATGGATGATGCTATTAGTGTTATGGAGCATTTTATCCCTTGTGAGTACGATAAGATGATTCCGCTAGAGGAAGGGCTTCAGATTCGTTTTGAAGATGTGGGACATTTACTTGGTTCTGCGAGTATTGAGGTTTGGATTACAGAGGGTGAGGTTTCTAAGAAAATCGTATTTTCTGGTGATATCGGTAATCTGAACCAGCCAATTTTGAAGGACCCGAAATATCTAAAGGAAGCAGACTATGTGGTTATGGAGTCTACATATGGTGACCGGTCGCATGGAGGAACTCCGGATTATGTCGCTGAGCTTAGCAGAATTATAAAGGAAACCTTCGATATGGGCGGTAATGTGGTTATTCCATCCTTTGCGGTTGGTAGAACGCAAGAGTTACTCTATTTTATCCGTAAGATTAAGTATGATAATTTGCTTCCAGAGTATAATGGATTTGAGGTTTATGTGGATAGTCCGCTGGCGGTGGAAGCGACGAATATTTTTCACAAAAATGTGGATAGCTGCTTTGACGATGAGGCGATGGAATTAATCCGACAGGGAATTAATCCAATTTCCTTCCCAGGTCTTAAGACATCGGTAACGAGCAATGATTCGAAGGCAATTAACTTTGATACGAAGCCGAAGGTAATTATTTCCGCATCTGGTATGTGTGAGGCTGGTCGTATCAGACATCATTTGAAGCACAATCTCTGGAGAGAAGAGTGTACGATTTTGTTTGTTGGATATCAGGCACATGGAACCCTTGGTAGAAGTATTTTAGAGGGTGCTACCAGTGTGAAGCTGTTTGGTGAGCAGGTAGAGATTAAGGCTAGAATTGAGAAATTAGACGGTATCAGTGGTCATGCAGATCAGGAGGGCTTGCTTACATGGTTGCATTCCTTCGAGCCAAAACCAACGGTGTTTGTGGTACATGGCGAGGATTTGGTTTGTGAGCATTTCAAGGTTGCGATTCAGGAGGAAGGTTATCAGGCAATGGCACCATTTTCCGGTGCAGAGTATGATTTGGGAACCGAGGAATTAATTTTCCCAGGTGTTGCAGTGAAAAAGGTAAAGGTAAGCCAGAAGGCTCATCGTGCGCAGGCAATCTTCGACCGTTTGGTGGCGGCTGGAAATCGTTTGCTTACGGTTATTGCACACAATAAGGGTGGTGCCAACAAGGATTTGATTAAGTTTACAAGTCAGATTAATAACCTGTGTGATAAATGGGATAGATAAGAAGTAATTCTTAGGGGTGGCAACAGCCATCCCTAAAGATAGAAATGATTAGAGGATTTATTATGAAAACACGTAAGAGAATAGGACTGTTAGTAGGACAAGCAGATGAAAATTATCAAAAATTGTTTATAGAAGGCTTTTTGAAACAAGCATTTGAGCTTGATTATGATGTTTGTGTGTTCTCGATGTACTTCAAATTTCAAACGACTACAGCAAGAGAAATTGGAGAGTCTACAATATTTTCGTTGATTAATTATAATTTGTTCGATGCGTTTGTATTATTGTTGGATACTTTACAAACACCAGGACTCTCTGAGGACCTTGAGGAACGATTGAAAGAAAATTTCGAGGGGCCTGTAATTTGTGTGGATAAAGAAAGTAAGTATTTTCCGACGATTATGACAGATCATTATTCGGTTGTAAAAAAACAGATTTCGCATTTAATCGAAAAACATGGTTATAAAGATATTGCATATTTAACTGGTAAACAGTGGCATATTCATTCCAAGGAACGATTGAGAGCTTACGTGGATTGTATGGAAGAATATAATTTACCAGTTTGGGAAAAACGTATCTTTTATGGTGACTACTGGTATACCAGTGGTGAGGCTATGGTGGAGAAGCTTTTGAAAAACCGGGATGATTTACCAGAGGCAATCGCCTGTGCGAATGATTGTATGGCAATTGGTGTTGCAAAGGAATTAACCCAAAATGGATATAAAATTCCGCAGGATATTGCAGTGATAGGTTACGATGCCATAGAAGACGGACAGATGAGTCCGGTACCAATCACATCTGCTCCGATTCCGGCGAAAGAGTGTGGAGCGCATACAGTGATTAGTTTAAGGGAATTGTTTGAAGGACGTGCGATACCTGAATTTCATGCAGATGTTGATTTGTTCATCGGTGGAAGCTGTGGCTGTTGTAATGACAGTATGGTTCCGAAATTGAACTTGCGAGAAAATTGGGATACGGATGATTTTGGATTTAGCTTTTATTCTTGTTATAACCATATAATGGAGGATTTGCTTTCAAAGTCTAATTTTAAAGATTTGATGAATACGCTCTTTACCTATGTGTATCAGCTTGGCGAGTTTGATTCTTTTCATATGTGTTTGAATTCTCAATGGGTTAATTCGGAGAGTTTGTGTAAAAAAGATGCACATTGGCAAGGGTATACGGAAAAAATGCTGCATATATTGCAATGTGATAAAGAAAATGCAGAGCAGAATTATATCAATTATGATGAATTGTTTGATCGAAATATTATATTACCTGCATTATATGAAGACAGAGATGTACCAAAAGCCTTTTTCTTTACACCGTTGCATTTTGAGGAGCGTTGTTTTGGATATGCAGCGATTAGCTATGGAAATGAAGCTAGGAGCTATGATGACACATATCGATTGTGGATTCGTAGTGCAATGCAAGGGTTAGAGTGTTTTCGTAGAATTGAGCAGTTGCAACATAGTAATCAGTTATTACAATCAACTCAGATACGAGATTCTCTTACTGGTTTGTATAATTATCAAGGGATTTTGCAACAGGCGTCTACATTTTATGGGCAATATATAAATGTGATTGCAATTGATATAAAGGGCTTGTCTGGAATTAATGAGAAATATGGAAGAAAAGAAGGAAACCGTGCAATACAAGCTGTAGCGAATGTTTTGAATAATTGTATGGATGGTGGTCTGAGTTGTCGGTTAGGAAATGGTGAATTTGTTGGTGTCGTTATGGCAGCAGACGATGATAAAAAGTACATTTATGCAATGAAAAATACCTTGTTGGCGCAGTTGAAGGAGCTAGAAGGATTTTCCTATGAATTGTCTGTATATGTTGGATGTGAAGTGGGTAGCGTTGAGACCCGTGAAGATTATGAACATTTGGTAAATGCAGCAGTCGCTCAAAAAAATGGTAACAAAGTGAGTGAACGCAAGATGCAAAATAGTGTTGTTTTGACAGAAGAAGAGCAAAAGGAAGCATCCATTGTACAAGATATTTTAGATGAGAATCGCTTTTTCTATCATTTCCAACCGATTGTTGATGCTAGAACAGGTGATATCTATGCCTATGAAGCTTTGATGCGTGCAGATGTAACACCATTCCTTTCACCACTAAAGATTCTAAAATATGCGGATCATTTAGAACGGCTATATGATGTGGAAAAAGCTACATTTTTAAATGTGGTAGATTATATTCATAAGGAATCGTCCTTGTTTGAAGGAAAGAAAGTATTTATCAATAGTATTCCGGGACAACGTCTCCAAGGAAAGGATGCTGTTTTGTTAGAAGAAAAATTGAAGAAGTATTCCAGCTCGGTCGTAGTGGAGCTTACAGAGCAAACCGAATTGACGGATGATGAACTTTCGTCAATGAAATCGTTTTATGAGAAGCTGGGAATAGAGACTGCAGTAGATGACTACGGAACGGGATATTCCAATGTTACGAATTTACTTCGATATATGCCAAACTATGTTAAGATTGACCGGATGTTATTGACTAAGATACAAGAGAGTCCGCAAAAACAGCATTTCGTGCGAGAAGTAGTGGAGTTCGCACATGATAACAATATCAAGGCATTGGCAGAGGGTGTGGAAACAACAGAGGAGCTTCAGATGGTCATTCATCTTGGAGTGGATCTGATTCAGGGATATTATACTGCAAAGCCTGCGCAGAATGTTGTTTCGGAGATATCTAAGGAAGTTCGGGATGAGATAAAGAGGTATCATCAACAGGAGATGTATGGAAGAGGCCGTAAAGTGTATGTGGCTGGTAAAGAGAGTAGAATTTCTCTTGCAAAAGTTGTTGCGGACCAATATGCAAGTATTGAAATTGTGAATGATAAAACAACCTATCGTGATGTGACACTATCTGGCGTTCCGGGTATTGCAACAAACTTGTTCTTAGATATTAAAGATGGATATCAGGGAAGAATTGTGTTAGATAATGCGAGTCTATCTGGAAAACAAAAGAAAGCGAGTATTATTTTGGGTGAATCCTGTGAAGTGACTTTGGTGTTACAGGGTGATAGTCATTTGTTTGATGGCGGAATTGAGGTGCCGGAGAGCTCGAAGTTAATTGTTGAGGGGGATGGTAATCTTGAGATTAATGTCAATTTTGATGGCTATTACGGCATTGGTAATGGTATGGATGCACGTCACGGTATATTAGAGTTCGATCAGGATGGTTGTATTGAAATCTATACAAGTGGTATATGTGGCGTGGGTATTGGATCTGGCCGTGGTGGCGATATTCGAATCCGCAAAGGAAAATATATTTTCACTATGGCAGGGAATGACAGTGTTGGTATTGGTTCTCTTACAGGTGATATTGATTTACTTGTATCTATGTGTAATATCAATATGAATTTCTCCACCATACAATGTGTGGCGATTGGTTCTCTGGCTGGTAATGTGAAATTACAGCTCTCACATATTATTGTGAAGGGAATATTAAGCGGTGATCATTGTGTAGGTATTGGCTGTCTTGAAGATGGAGATGTCGATGTCAAGGTGGACAACGCAACCTTGAATATGACGATTCGGGCACAATATAAGTTACATGCAATTGGTTCAACGAATGGTGAAACTGCGATTGATATCAGACATGTGGCACTTTTATTAAAGTGTGATGGAGAGGATGCATTGGCGCTTGGTAACCGAAAGCGAAGTGCCGTGATAACTTTGCATAAGTCTATGGTGGATCTTAAAGTAAATTCACAATTAGAGTATGACTTAGGAGCACAGGATGAGGATATTCATATAGTGGATACTCCGTATAGCTTTCTACTGAATGGTGTACAGATGCAACGAGATGTAGAGGATATATAGTGATTTGAGAAATAAAAAGCGGGATGTATGTGTAAAATCATACATTCCGCTTTTTTGTTGTAATTTTAATTAGCATCTAAATGCTTAACCGGAAGATAAACTGGCAAACCATTATTATAGTACACAACCGGCTCGCCTTCAATCAGTGGAGCCATATATGTATAAAGTGCATCTGTAATATCATTCCCCGCCTCATTAATCCACTCGCGTGGAATGGACTTGGCCTCATTGGCAATTCCTTTGATGTCAGCGGTTCCGATTTCAATCTTATATGGATTGTCTGATACACGGTTTAAGGTAAGCATACATTTGGATTGCCCATTGATAGCACATTCTACTGCATGAGAACCTAAGGCAAAGGATTCGTTCAAATCAGTTAGGGAAGAAATATGTGCGGCGCAACGCTGTAATACATTTAGCTCAATGGAGCGAACCTTTACATTAATTGCTTCCTTGATTAGATATTCTAAACATTTACCGGTTCCGCTTAATTGTGAATGTCCGAATTGGTCATTTGTAGCGGTAGAGGCACTGATGTAGTTTCCCTCTTTGTCACGGATGCCCTCGGACACTGCGATAATGACATTGTTTCGTTTGTTTAACTGCTCCTTGACATCGTTAATAAACTGTTCCTTGTCAAATGCTACCTCAGGGAAATAAATGAGATGAGGCGCGCTATTATATTCATTTCTTGCAAGAGCAGAAGCGGCAGTTAGCCAGCCTGCGTCCCTACCCATAATTTCAACGATGGTAACGCTTTTTACACTGTAGATGAAAGTGTCGTGTGCAACTTCTAAAATAGAAGATGCTACGTATTTCGCAGCGGAACCAAAACCAGGGGTGTGGTCTGTGATACATAAGTCGTTATCAATGGTTTTGGGAATACCAATGATGCGGATATCACTGCCAATTTGTTCACCGTAGTGGCTAAGCTTTAGAACCGTGTCCATGGAATCGTTACCACCGATATAGAAAAACGCACCAACATTGTATTTCTTGAATTGATTAAAAATAAATGTGTAGGTTGCATCGTCATCCTCATAGTCAGGAAGCTTGTAACGGCATGAACCGAGATACATTGCAGGACTAACCTTTAACGTATCAATAAAATCTGGGTTGGTCGCAACTTGTTCACTAAGATTCATAAGACGGTCTTCTAAGATACCTAATATACCATAGACAGAGCCGTATACTGTTTCATATGTATCGCTCTTAATAGCTACATCCACTACACCTGCTAGACTTGCGTTGATTGCAACGGTTGGTCCGCCAGATTGAGCTACGATAATATTCTTTTTTGACATGGATATTCTCCTTTGATTGTGATATTATGTTAACCGCATAAGCAAAAATATATGTAGTTCATACGCTATGCAGTTTCATTTTATGATACTTGATATAATATGAAATTTCAAGGAATATTTTCTTGTGTTTTAGATGGTAATAGTGTATAATTTGTTTATATCTAACATAAGATATTTAGTAGAACTTCTGGGGTGCACGACAGCTCTTGCTATTTTGAACCTACATTTCTTTTCATGGGATACCGACATTTACGAGCGGATGTCATGCCTGCTTTGATTGGACGGCAGATTCTCGTGTGAGGTTACCCACCTAGCTTGGCTAGGACTCAAAATGCAGGAAACGGCACTTTCGGTTGTTCTACTATTACGTGGAAAGATGAATGAAGCAGCATTAGATGACAAGATCTGAATGCTGCTTTCTTTACTGTTAATATAGATAGAGAAAGGAGTGCATATCGGTTTTTAAAAAGGCTGATATGTAAAACAAACATGATGAAACAGCGGACTGGAAAACGAGGGACCAAATGGATTGTACTTATTGTGTTGGTGGTGTTAGGGCTTGTTGGTGGATTCCTGATAAAGACAGTATTTTACGATAAAGTAGGACAGGGTACGATGACAAATAAGGAAGCAAATCGTTTGATTAGCTACCTCAACATCTATGAGTATGAATATAGTGATCGATTGGCTTCTGCATTTACAATCGGAGATGCGAGGAAGCTGTTGCGAGATGCAGAAGTAAGTTATGACAAAGTAGATGTACAGTTGGAATATGTGCCGGGATTTATACCAATGACAAAAAAGCAGTTTGAACAGCTTTATTCGTCTTTGATTGTGGCGTTGGAATTAGACAGATTGAGTAGTGAGCATTTATACATATATAGTATTGATAGTGCAAATGAGCAGGACATTGATGGAATCATCTATGAGGTGGTAAATACCAGTGCAGGCGATTATTATATGGAAAAGGATTATGGAATGGATAGCTCCTATATTGGAAAAGTAGTGAAGCTATATGTTTCGAACAATGAGATTATTCTCTGTGAAGGGGAAAGTGCGGAAAGTGTTACGATTCAGAATGCATATTTGTCGAAGACGACACAGAATGAGGAAGGCAAGGATGTCTTACTTGCTTATGTCAATGGTTGTGTTTATCAATTTCCGATTGCCGGTGGTATGAAGGATAATGGGATAAAAGAAGCGGCCCTTTGTGATATTGTAATTAGTAACAAAGGCGTTACTGAAATTGTTGACCATATGAAGGATTTGGTTGAGGGAAGGGTGCTTTCCTATAGTGATGGTGTACTGACGGTGGAAGGCAAGGAAGAAGAGTTGTATCTATCGGAAACATTTAATGTATATAAGATAAATGGTGTGTTTAAGGCTTCCCAATCCGCAGGAACTTTAATCGGTTATGATAAGGTTATGCTATATGTGAAGGATGGAATGGTAGAGGCTGCACTTATTACGGAAGATATATTTGAAAAAAATATTCGTGTTTTAATTAACAATACAGATTACACGAATCTTTATCATGATGAGGTTGTGGTAACTTCGGATACAGATTTTACTATCACATATGGTGAAACGATACAGGAGTATGTGGCTGGAGATAAGATAGAATTTCGTAATGGTAGTGAAGAGCTAAGGAATGGTAACGCTATTATTCAGTCAAAGGTAGAAGATGGAAAGATTGAGATTAGTTCCATTTCTAGACAGAGTGGAGCACCGCAGTATCGTGGAAAGATTGAGCTTTCTAGAGATGATCAAGGTGTTCTGGTTATCAATGAGCTTTCTGTGGAAGAATATTTGTATGGAGTTGTTCCGAGTGAGATGCCAGTTTCTTATGAGATAGAGGCTTTGAAAGCACAAGCAATTTGTGCAAGAGCTTATGCATATCGTCAGATGGAAGGGGATAAATACGCATCTTACGGAGCACATTTAGATGACAGCGTTTCTAGTCAGGTATATAACAATGTATTAGAGGATGAAAGAGCTGTTTTTGCGGTGGATGATACTTATGGTGTTGTTCCTTGTTATGACGGTGATGTGATTGAAGCATTTTTCTTCTCTACCTCTTGCGGAACCACTAGTAACAACAGTTCGGTATGGGGTGGCAACCAACAACCATATCTTTTGGATGCAATGCAGACCGAGCTAAATGATTTGGCGAATTTGAGTAATGAAGATAGCTTCCGAGCATTTATTAATGGAGAATTGGGAACTGGCTTCATCGAGGAAGCTGAACCGTTCTATCGTTGGACGGTAGAATTTACAGAGGAACAATTGACCGAGGCAATTAATGCCAATTTGTATAACAGAATCAAGGCTATGCCGGAATATATCTTGGCATTAGATGCAACTGGAAATTATGCAAAAAAAGAGATTGCCAGTATCGGTGATTTAGTAAATATTGAAGTCACCAAGCGTGGCGACAGTGGAATTATTGAGGAGATGATTATTACAGGAACTCAAGAAACGATATGGGTAAAGGGGCAGACGAATGCAAGAGCATTGCTTAGCCCTGCAAATGTGAGTATTCGTAAACAAGATGGTTCTACTGTGAGTGATTGGCAGAGTCTTCCGAGTGCATATTATTATGTAGATTATGTCGTAGGAACTGGTGAAGTGAGTGGAGAAGCAATTTCAAGCGGGACATATGTAATCTATGGTGGAGGATTTGGACATGGTGTTGGTATGAGTCAGAATGGTGCCAATAATATGGCTAAGCTTGGTTATACTGCAAAAGATATCATTGAACATTTTTATACTGCAGTTGAGTTGAAGGATATGTATGAATTGATGGGGAAATAATAAATTGTGATGGGATTATAAGTTGGGATGATAGGCGGAAGTGAATATGAGAGAGACGCAAAAACCTAATATAGTATCCAAATTGAAAATGATTGTACAGTATGGTATGAAATTTGCAGAAAAGGTGAGTGACCGCTATACGGCAGCCTGCGCAGCGCAGGCTGCATTCTTTATCCTGCTATCTGTCGTTCCAATTATTTCATTAATATTGGCAACGGCGACTTACTTACCATTTACACAGCAGGATGTACTCGATTTGTTAATGAGTATAATTCCCAATGAATTTGCGGTGTATGTGACAGACATATTAAATGATTTGTACGCAAGAGCTGGCAGTATGGTAATCTCGATTTCTGTGATTGCCACATTATGGTCTGCATCGAAAGGAATTATGGCTTTGATAGATGGATTTAACAGTATGTATCAGCTTCGTCAGGAGAGTCACTTTATTCAGTCCAGACTAACGGCACTCGCATATACAGTAATATTTATTGTCTTATTTGCAGTCGTTATGTCGGTGTATGTTACAGTGAGTCATTATTACAAAATCTACATCAGTGATGTATTTGAGCTTGGTTCCATTGTGGAGCGGTTGTTGTGGTTGATACGTTATCTTTTAGGATGGTTATTGTTTTATGCATTTATTTTAATGCTGTATGTAGTGTTGCCAGGAGGCTTCGGACTACCAATGGGGAAGGAAGAGCATACCAATATGGGTATGCGAATTAAGTCCCAGATGCCTGGTGCAGCCTTTTGTTCTGTGGCGTGGCTGGTAATTTCCAGATTAGTAGTAATATATATCCAGCATTTTTCTAATTTTTCTGTGATGTATGGTTCCTTGGCAGGAATCGTGATTGTTATGCTGTGGTTATATTTTTGCATGTATTCGCTGTTTGTAGGTGCAGTGATTAACTATTTATTGTCAAAAGGCTACTTGACACGAGTTAAAAAAATGTTACAATAGATTTTGTGTGATTGGAATATGAGTTTGTTTGATTGTTATTATGCTTTGACGTTTTGATTACACGGAATAGAAGAGAAATAAGACAATGATGGTGCAAAAGAATGTTATGTTCTGTCAGAGAGGGGAAGTCACTGGCTGGAAGCTTCCTTCGGTTCACATAGCATTTGAATTTCACACCGGAGTTTCAGGGTTGAAGTTTTGAAAATTCGCACGGATATATTTGGAGTGTGTACTTTTTGGAATGGTAGGCTTTGACGGGTCATGAACGTTAACACATGATGAGAGCTAGGATGATGTGGATTAGGTAAGTTTGTTAATGATAGACATCATGTTAGAATTAGGGTGGTATCGCGAGCAAGTCGTCCCTTTGGGGTGACTTGCTCTCTTTGTGTTATAAGACTTGTCAAGTGATTGCGCGGCGAGCAAGCGAAGCTTATAACAAAGAATATAAAAAAGTAAATTAATAAAAAGGAGATAAATCATGAAAGAAAAGTTAGAAGTGATTAAAGCGGAAGCACTTGCAAAGATTGAAAGTGCGGGTGACCTTGATGCCTTAAATGATATTAAGGTTGCAGTGCTTGGTAAGAAGGGCGAGTTGACAGCGGTGTTAAAGTCCATGAAGGATGTTCCTGCTGAGGAGAGACCGATGGTAGGACAGATGGTAAATGATGCCAGAACTGCCATTGAGGAGAAATTAGAAGAGAAGAAGACAAGCATTGCAAGACTTCTTCGCACAGAGAAGATGAAGAGAGAGACCATTGATGTTACTCTTCCAGGAAAGAAGAATCTTCGTGGTCACAGACATCCAAACCAGATTGCGTTAGAGGATCTAGAGCGTGTATTTATCGGTATGGGTTATGAAGTAGTAGAGGGTCCAGAAGTAGAGTATGACCGTTACAATTTCGAGTTACTTAACATTCCTGCAAATCACCCTGCAAAGGACGAGCAGGATACCTTCTATATTAACAAGGAGATTTTGCTTCGTACACAGACTTCACCAGTACAGGCAAGAATTATGGAGAAGGGAAATCTTCCAATCCGTATTCTTTCTGCAGGTAGAGTGTTCCGTTCAGACGAGGTAGATGCGACTCATTCACCATCCTTCCATCAGGTAGAGGGATTGGTTGTAGATAAGAACATCACATTCGCAGACCTTAAGGGTACATTAGAGCAGTTTGCAAAGGAGTTCTTTGGTGAGAAGACAAAGGTTAAGTTCCGTCCACATCACTTCCCATTTACAGAGCCATCAGCAGAGGTGGATATCACATGCTTTAAGTGTGGTGGTAAGGGCTGCCGTATGTGTAAGGGTAGTGGCTGGATTGAGATTCTTGGCTGTGGTATGGTACATCCAAATGTATTGGAGATGTGCGGTATTGATTCTAAGGAATATCAGGGCTTCGCATTTGGTATTGGACTTGAGCGTGTAACCTTGCTGAAGTATGAGATTGATGATATGAGACTTCTTTACGAGAATGATGTGAGATTTTTGAACCAATTTTAGCGAAGCAGAGCAACGCACCGAAAGGTTGATGACAACCTCGTAAGCTTGCTTACAAGAGGTTGTAAATCAAGCTTGAGGTATGGTGCGAGCACGGAAAGCGAGGAACCGAAGGTTCGGAGCTTAGCGTTGCACAGCGAGCGTAGTTGAGGAAGAGGCGAGCACGGAAAGCGAGGAACCGAAGGTTCGGAGCTTAGCGTTGCACAGCGAGC
>CAYTOQ010000003.1:58817-60162 GCA_964439445.1 uncultured Clostridium sp.
GTAGATAGTAATTAACAAAGAAAGGACTTAATAGATATGAATACACCAATTTCATGGATTAAAGCGTATGTCCCAGATTTAGATGTGGATATACAGGAATTTGTAGATAAAATGACCTTGTCTGGTTCTCATGTGGAAAACTATGAGAAGAAGGATAAGAACTTAGAGAAAATTGTAGTAGGTAAGATTGAGACTATGGAACAGCATCCGGATGCAGATAAGCTTGTGGTTTGTCAGGTAAATGTAGGTTCTGAGAACTTGCAGATTGTAACTGGTGCGAAAAACGTTAAGGTTGGAGATATGATTCCACTCGTATTAGACGGTGGTAAGGTAGCTGCTGCCCATGGCGATGATACAGAGTATCCAGAGGGAATCAAGATTAAGAAGGGGAAGCTTCGTGGTATCGAGAGTAACGGTATGATGTGTGGTATTGAGGAGCTTGGTTCTTCTAGAGATTTCTACCCAGAAGCACCAGAGGATGGAGTGTATGTTTTCACTGCAGATGCCAATGTAAAGCCGGGTGATGACGCAGTGAAGGCATTGGGCTTGGATGATACTGTAGTAGAATACGAGATTACGTCAAATCGTGTAGATTGCTTCTCTATGATTGGTATGGCTAGAGAGGTGGCTGCAACATTTAACAAGCCATTCTACCCACCAGTTGTTGAGGTTAAGGCAAATGACAAGGATGTAAATGATTTTATCAAGGTTACAGTAGAGGATACAGACCTTTGTACCCGTTACTGTGCTAGAGTGGTTGAGAATATTAAGATTGGTCCTTCGCCAAAGTGGATGCAGGACAGATTAAAAGCAATGGGAATCCGTTCGATTAACAATCTTGTAGATATCACCAACTACATTATGGAAGAGTACGGTCAGCCAATGCACGCATTCGATTTGGATACCATCGCAAATCGCGAGATTATTGTAAAGCGCGCAAAGGATGGGGAAACATTCGTTACCTTAGATGGTCAGGAGAGAAAGCTTGACTCTGGCGTACTTATGATTTGTGACGGTGAGAAGGAAGTTGCTATTGCAGGTATCATGGGTGGTGAAAACTCCATGATTACAGATAATGTTAAGACTGTATTGTTTGAAGCAGCTTGCTTCGACGGAACCAACACACGTCTTGCATCAAAGAGAATTGGTTTGCAGACAGATTCCTCATTTAAGTTTACAAAGGGCTTAGATCCTAACAATGCAATCGAGGCGATTAACAGAGCCTGTCAGTTGGTAGAGGAAATGGGCTGTGGCGATGTCGTAGGTGGTGTTGTGGATGTATATCCAAACCCGGTAGAGCCTAAGGTGTTACCATTTGAGCCGGAGCGTTACAACGCATTGCTTG
>CAYTOQ010000004.1:0-42279 GCA_964439445.1 uncultured Clostridium sp.
GATTCAGGGGTGAGCAAATCCCATCAGCGTAGCTGATTTTCATGGATTTGCGAATCGTAACTATGAAGGCACTGAATAGTTACGTTAGATTTTATGGGAGATGAAGAATGCGTAATTGTATTAATTGGAGATTTTTTTTGATAAGCATTTTGGTTGTTTTGGTTGCATGTTTGTGCAGTGGAATTGACCAGGTTGGTGGTAGAACGGTTTCGATTATCGAAGTTTTGGCATTTCAATATGAGGAAGTGCTTGCCCGAATAACATGGCTAGATGCATTTTCGGTGGTGTTATATGGAAATTTATATTTGGTATTGCCGTTGGTAACTGCCATAGCGACGATGCCATTACTATGTGATGAGTTACGCACCAAAAATTACCTATACCATTTAAGTAGGATTGGATTTCAATGTTATGTGAAGCAACGATATCTGATTTCATTGCTGTGTGGGTATGGAATATTAGTAGTGGCGTTTCTGATATTTGGAACAATTTTATTTTTCTCATTTCCATCAGCACATGATTTTGGTAATGCATCGGTTATAGGACTTGTAGAATTGACTCCATTTGAAATGATGCAGGAGGTGCTGCATTATGCGGTGTATATGTCCTTTTGGGGTGGATTGTTGGCTGTGTTCTCCTGTAATATAGTTAGTATTACGCAAAATATATATGTAGTGCTGTGTTTACCGTTTTTGTTTAATTATGTGTTCAGTTCATATTTTATGAACACGAATGTAATTGTTTTTGTAGGAATCACCATTTTACTATATTTTATGGGATACCGTGTATGGATTTGGAAATATCAGGGGGTAAGAGCATGAGTACAGTCATTTCATTGAAACAAATACGAAGTGTGTATAAGAAGGAATATATTCAGTGGATTACAAATCCGAAATTGATTGTATGTACAGTTCTTTTAGTGATGATAAGAGAGGTTGTTATATTACCGATGACTGATATTGCATCTCAAATGAACCAGCCATTGAATGTATTAGAACCAATAATTGCAGCTATGAATTCGGGATTGATTCTTTTATTAATTCCGTTGGTATATCTGGTAATTATTGCAGATTTTCCGTGTGTGGATGGCAATACTTATTTTTATTTATCTCGTGTGGGCAGATTGAATTGGTTTCTTGGACAAGTTGCATTTCAATTTAGTAGTATCATGACCTATTTGTTATTTATTGTTGTTACTATCGGTATACAAGTAGGAAGAAATTCCTTTTTAATTGATGGATGGAGTTTAGTGGTTACAGAGCGAGTAGAGGAATTGGATAATGGAGTAATGGATAATTTGATTCCATTAAAATTGTATTATCAAATGCCACCATACAAAGCATTTTTAATGAGTTTATTCTTTTTGATTGTTTTTCTTGTACTGATTAGTAGTGTTATGCTGTTGGCGTCATTGTATGGTAAGAAAACAGTAGCGTTTTGGGGGATTATGATAAGTGTGGCAATTGGCATTGTATTTTGTGCGATAAACTCAAAATGGATGTGGCTATTCCCAATAAGTCATTCTATTGTATGGATTCATTATCAGGAATATTATCGGGAGTATGTATTTTCACCATGGATATCAGCGAGTTTGCTGATTGGATTTAATATAATTGTATTTATGATGATGTTGCATAAGGTGCGACGTGTGAATCTGGATATTTTGAGGGAGGTACATGAATAATGATAGAGGTAAAGAATGTCTCATTGGTGACTAAGGAATATACAATTTTGGATGATATTTCGATTCATGTTGAACCTGCAAGTGTTGTAGGATTAGTAGGTGGTAATGGTTCTGGAAAAACCATGTTGATGAAATGTATTTGTGGTTTTTATAATTCTTATAGTGGTCAGATTCTTGTGGCTGGTAAGGAAGTTGGAAAAGATATTGATTTTCCGGAAGATACAGGAATTATTATTGAAACACCTGGTTTTATACCATATTACAGTGGTTATAAGAATCTGAAGGTGTTAGCAGATTTGTGTGGGAAAATTAACGAGAATGAAATTCGTGAATATATGGAAATGGTGGGTTTAGACCCACAATTAAAGCGAGCAGTGCGCAAGTACTCTTTGGGAATGCGGCAGCGCTTAGGTCTTGCTCAGGCATTAATGGAGCAACCGAAATTGTTGATTTTAGATGAACCATTTAATGGATTAGATAAAAATATGACAGAGAAGATTCGTAAGGTCATTCTCGGCGAAAAGGAAAAAGGAACGACAATTTTACTGTCATCCCATAATCCGATAGACATAGAGCTGTTGTGTGATAAGGTCTATTATTTGGATGGTGGTAAACTGATAGCATAGAAAAATATTTTTGTGATTTGAAGGGAAGCTTGTATACTTCCCTTTTTTGCATTATATTACTTGTAATATGCATACAAGGTATTAGTTATGGGGAAAGAGATAACTGTCAAAGTAATGATAAAGGGATGAATTTACTTTGGCAAATTAGTTATTATAAAAAAATGCTCTCAAGGTGCTCTCAAGTTTTGTTATTTTCATGAAATAAATTCCGTGTTGAATACGTCTAATAGGTGTAACAAGTAATAAAACCGGTTTTAAAAAAGGTATCGCTACGGTATCTAGAAGGGAGATACAACAGTGAATCAGCTAATAAGAAAGGCCATGAAAGGGGATGCGGATGCATTTACCGAGTTAATGGAAATGAATATGCAAAGCATGTATAAGACAGCATGGGTATATCTGAAAAATGATATGGACATTGCCGATGCAATTCAAGATACGATTCTTGCGTGCTTTGAGAATATGGATACTTTACGCAATCCGAAGTATTTTAAAACATGGATGACGAGAGTGTTGATTAACAAATGCAATGACATAATCCGAAAGCGTCAGTACTATGAGGATATAGAAGTGGTAACCATAGAGGGAAGATTAGACCAACAATTTGAACGCTGTGAGTGGAAGGAACTTTTAAATGCGATGGAAGAGAAATACAGCATTGTAATTTTGATGCATTATTATGATGGGTTATCTGCAAAGGAGATTGGTAAGGTATTAGGTCTGAATACAAACACTGTGTTAACGCGACTTCGCAGAGGCAGACAACAATTGCGTAAAGAGTTAGAAATTAGTGAAAGACAAGCGACAACCTTGCGTCAGGTGTTATGATTGTAGGTCACTTGGAGCGGATTTGAAAAATGACAATTTGCATAAGTGGAAATGGAGGTTTATTATGAGTCAGTTTGAAGAACGAATTCAGAATATATTGAAGGAAGAAATGGAGCTGCCAGAGGTGGTGAGTGATAAGGCGGAACAGGCTTTTTTACAGATTCAGCAAAGAAAAGCAGAAAGCAAGCAGAAGCATGTGGGAGTTAAAAATGTGAAAGCAGCAGTGATTGCACTCGTTATCATTTTATCCGTTGGTACACCAGTAGCTGCGGCAGTGAAGCATTATGGCTTGCTGGATTATTTTAATCAAAGCAACAAAAATTTGCCAGAAGAAGCAGTTGAAATGATTGTGGATGATGTAGAGCAGGGCGAAATGTCCAATGAAGAGGATACCTTAGTTGATTTTCGGATTCGGGAATATTTATATGATATTAAACAGGTATATCTAGTGATTGAAGCAAAACCAACGGACGAGAGATATATGTTGATTCCGCAGTGGTCAGTAGAAAGTGACCCAGTTGAGGATTTGAATCTAGACGGTGTTTCAGGAATGTCAATTGGAGAATATGCAAAATCACAGGGGAAAGAATTGTTATATGCAAATGCCAATGTAGATGTTGGTGGAATTTCCCAAAGCTATGACTGCAGAATGGAAAAAGACGGAACGATGATATTTATCATATCTGGGGATAATGGCTCCACCTTGACTCAAAGAGAGTTTGTCTGCAACACGCAGGTGTACCCACTTGACGCAACAGAGGAAGCAGATATAATAAGGGATTCTTTTACATTTCAAATGGAAACAACAGGAACGCAGAAGGAGTTATCTTATGTGTTAACAGATACGACTGTAGCAAAAGAGTTAGGAATTATCATGGATGAGGTTGTGGTGATAGAAACTGATTTGCTAACTCATGTGGTATTTCTTTATCACTATGGAGAGGACATTTCGGAAGAGCAGAGGAAGAAAAACGAAGACATTCACTTTGAAGTGTTAGGAGAAAATGGGGAAGAATTAGAGATGAGTTTTGATGGTGGTGGCTGGATTCAAATGTTGGATGATGGAAGCTTTAAAGAAGTACGCAGTTACAAAAAACAGGATTTACCAAAAGAGCTTACGATTCGATTAAGAGATGTTGCTGAGAAGGAGTCCTATGGAACCATAAAAATGATAAAAGAATAGGCTTCGGGCTAGAAAAACAAGTAGTATAAAGGTATAATGAATGGCAGATGGTTATGTGACAAGGATCATCTGTCATTTTATGTTTAGGGAGAGTGCGAGCTTCGGCAGATGATGGAAGAAAAAATATATGGTGATGAGCTTTTGGAAAAATTAGTAATAAAAAATCGAGAATGAATATATAACTTAGAAGATGTAGAATGTTCTAATGTAGAAAGGTTTGTTCATTTACAATAACAACGTTTTACAAGCAGTAAGAAAGTGAGGTATTTTTATGAAGGTATTATTAGTAAATGGAAGTCCGAACGAAAAGGGCTGTACTTACACAGCATTATCCGAGATTGCAAAAACATTGGAAAAACATGGTGTGGAAACCGAAATTTTTCATATTGGCAATAAGCCAGTGCGCGGATGTATCGGTTGTGGTGGTTGTAGCAAAATCGGAAAATGTGTATTTGATGATGACATTTTGAATACTTTGGCAGAGAAGGTAAAGGATGCAGACGGATACATATTTGGCTCGCCAGTATACTACGCATCACCAAATGGTGCCATGCTTGCGCTGATGGATCGATTGTTTTACAGTGCAGGAAAATATATGCAGTACAAACCGGCTGCCTGTATTGCTTCGGCAAGACGTGCAGGAACAACGGCGACCTATGATACACTTAATAAATATATTGGAATTAACAATATGATTATGGTGCCGGCACATTATTGGAATATGGTACATGGTTCGAAACCGGAGGATGTGCAAAAGGATTTGGAAGGATTACAGATTATGCGTACCCTTGGTAATAACATGGCTTGGATTTTGCAATTATTAGAAAATGGAAAGAAAAATGGTGTGGAAATGCCTGTACCAGAGGAGAAGATTCGAACGAATTTTGTGAGATAATAAAAGATGCTTCAAGGGAATAAGACTTTGGCATTTGTGAGAAATATTGTTAGGATGGTATAAAGGAGATAAAGCTATGCGTATAGGAATTGATATGGGCGGGATGTCCGTTAAGTTTGGTTTGGTGAATAAGAATAACGAGATTGTGGATAAGATGGTGATTCCGACAAGATTGGATGTACCACCGGCTGAGATGATTCAGGATATGATTGAGACGATAGATGCGTTGTTGAAAAAGCATGAACTGACCATTGATGATTTGGAGGGCATTGGTTTGGATAGTCCGGGAACAGTGGACGATGTGAATGGAGTCATTCTTTATTCCAACAACTATCATTGGGAGAATGTTCCGATTATCGCCCAGATAAAGGAAGCATTTCCTGTACCAATGGCGATTGCCAATGATGCGGATGCGGCAGCACTTGGAGAAGTCAAGGCAGGCGCGGCAAAGGGAACAGAAAGTGCAGTGTTAATTACACTTGGCACTGGTGTCGGTGGTGGAGTGATTCAAAATGGAAAGATATTTCATGGACCATTAAAGGGCGGTATGGAATTGGGACACATGGTAATTCAGGCAGGTGGAGAGATTTGCACTTGTGGCCGAAAGGGTTGCTTTGAGACCTATTCGTCGGCAACGGCATTACTTCGCATGGCAAGAAATGCGGCTATGGAGAGTCCGGACTCTATTATGAATGAAATCTGTAAGAATGACTTAGAGAATATGAACGGGATTATTCCATTTGAAGCGGCAGAGCAAGGAGATAAGGCTGCGTTAGAAGTAATTGATATGTATGAGGATTATCTGGCAGTTGGTATCGCTAATGTGATTAATATCTTCCGTCCGGAGAAGGTGATTCTTGGAGGTGGTGTATCTGCCCAGAAGGAAAATCTTACAAAGCCGGTACAGGAAAAGGTCAATGCTATGTGCTTTGGAGGTGAGCATGGAGAGGTGGCGGAAGTGGTCACTTCTAAGCTTGGAAATGATGCCGGAATCATTGGCGCAGCGTGTTTGGTTTAGTAGCTTCTATAAGTGAATGGTGATGGGTAATATAAAACCCACGAGTTGCTCAATTAGGAATGATATGCCCTTGTGTACTAAAAAGGCATCCATTTAGAATGAGTTCTCGTGGGTTGTATGCTTTGTATTATTTTAATTCATAGGTTCGAGCAGTTATTGTTCCATCGTCCATTAATTCGTAGGTTGCGACATACCATTCAATACCATCAAAGCTAGAGATGTCTCGGTGTTCGGATAGACCAGGTTTGTTATTGGGAAATAGCTCGCGAACCGAGTTATATGAGGTGACTTCTGCATCATCTGTTCTTTTTATAGAGTACTGAATCATGTTATCTTCATCTGGTGTGAGGATTTCAACAGAGTCTTCAACTAAAGTGTAATATTTTTCAAAATCTGGGTCAGTGGGAGCCATTTTGTGTACTCTAATAATATCTTCTTCTGATTCAAAGCCGAGTGATTCATAATAGGAAGCTACACCGTCCATATCCGTTGCGTCTCCTAAATAAATTGTTGAGGAAACCTGTTCTTCCGTATTGGCATTTTCGTATGGGGCTTCTCCGTTTATTTCGGATAATAATGTGTCCAGATATTCGGCCGCTTTTTCTGGATTTGCTTTCGATTCATCTAATGGAAGAGTAAAAAGGGCGTTCACACCAATATAGTCGGGATTCTGAGTGAGGGAGCCGTCCGTTTCGTTCCATATATATGCATTATTATCATAATATGTGGATGAAGTTACGCCTAAGTAAACACCTTGGTTTGCAAATATTTCAATGTTATCACATACGGTAATTTGATAAAGAATTCCATTTGTAACTCCACCTGTTGCACTACTATTGAGTGAGTATGCATTTATAAGTGCAGGGTTTTCTCCTTTGATATATGGAGAAACTAGGAATTCAAAATTAGTAAATTCTGGCATTGGTGTACCATCTGTTTTTTCAATTGCAGTAACAATATAGCTTTGTCCGGGTGATACGGCAAAAGAGGCACTTGCGCTATAGTGAATTGCATCAGAAATGTCTTCACCAGAGATAATTCCTAAAAGAGTAACACAATATTCATCAAATGTTTGTGTTTCATTGATAAGGATTGCAGATTCGCTGTCAAAGGCTTTTGCCAACGTATTATCCATGAAATTATTTGCCACTTCGGTAGGAGTAAAATATTTGATTGCAGCAACTGTGGTGATGGAGAAGAGTAATACCAATGCGCAAATGGCTGGTGCTAGTTTTGGAAAGCGTTTTATTTTTTTCGCTTCATTCGCGGTATTTACCTTTCTATATTCCCGAAGAATCTGTAGATTAAGTTCTTCACTTGCGGATTCATCTGGCTCCAATACATAGGTTAAGAGTTCATTCATTTTCATATTTCAAATCCTCCAATCTTTCGCTCAGAAGTGTACGGGCTTTAAATAACCGGCTTTTGATGGTTCCTTTTGGTATTTTTAGAATTTTTCCAATCTCATCATATGTTAATCCACCTGTGTAGGACATAAGCAGTGGAACACGATATTTTTCATCGAGAAGAGAAATTTCGTAGCGCACACGTTCCTTTAATTCTTTTTGTAATAATTTTTGTTCCGGTTGTCCCAAATGTTCCTCCTGTAAACATTCCAACATATGTTCATCCAGTTCTGTTATTGGAGCAATCCGATTGCGAACAGCGTATTTCTTTTTCTGGTTGCGGTAAATGCCAACAGCAAGGGAAAGGATAAAGCTTTTAGGATTCTTGGAACGGTCGATCCTGTTCCTTTTTTCTATGAGCTTTAGAAAGGTTTCCTGATATAATTCTTCTGCTTCGTAACGTGTGTTGCATAAACGTAGACAGAAACTATATATATCTTTACCGTATTCAGTAATTAAGTTATTTAATTCTTGTTCGTTCATGATTTATCCGATGTCCTTTCATATGTCTTCATTTATATGTTGTCATGGGAAAGAAAAGGGTTCAAAAAAAAAGAAAAAGTAACCATTTAGAGTCAAACATGCTGTCTCTAAACAGTTACTCAATATATTCGTACAATATCAAAATGGTTTTGGCGGTTTATTTATGTTGATAATAGAATACCGCCAACTGTGTTCGATCACGTAATTCTAATTTCTCTAAAATGGAGCTTAAATAGTTGCGTACGGTTCCCTCGCTGAGATAGAGATGGGATGCAATCTCTTTGTTGCTTAATCCATCTGCAACCAATGTAACAATTTCATATTCCTTTTCAGAAATGTCATAGGAGGAGTAATCAAAGGTGTCAGATGCTTTCATCAACTCTGGAATTTTTTCCATTACCTCTGTACCATATACATTCTGTCCGGAATGAACCGCTTTCAGTGCTGGAACGATGTTTTCATAGTTTTGTTTCACAATATATCCCTTTGCACCGAGTTCCAAAGCTTTTACAATGTATTCATCATCTACAAAGGTAGTGAGAAATAGTACCTTTGCATCTGGAAATTCCGTTGCCAATTCTGCCAATGCATCGGTTCCATTCATTCCCTTCATTCGGATATCCATTAGTAATACGTCAGGGTTGTGTTCCCTGTATAGTGGCAGGGCTTCGGAACCATCATTGCCTACAGCGGCAACTGTGATGTCAGTATCGGCTTCTAATATCATTTTCAATGACATACAGACCAACTGGTCGTCGTCAATTAAAACTATTCGCATGTTTATTCTCCATTATATCTAGAAAGACTTTTGGTTCCTTGTTTTGCATAATGAAATGCTACAACAAATCATCCGCTAATAGTATATCATTTGAAAGAATGTGGTGCAAATAAAAAGTGCAGTGATAACAATATATGTGTATATTCCTTCATGAAGCAAACAAAATAGGAGTGCAAAGAATGCACTCCTAAAAGTAGTTGACGATGTGATTATTGTGCGACTCCGTCTACATACAAAGTAAACCCGTTCATATTGATATTATCAAGAGAGCCCTCCAAGGAGGTAATATAGCTGTCGGCTGTCAAAGTCCAAGTACTGCTATCATCGAGAATAACAGAAACCTCACCACCATCTTGTTCTGTGTTAATGGCGCCTTCAAAGGTGCTTCCCTCTGACATAGTGAAAATGAGAGTAGAAATTTCATCCACGATAATATTACCAGTAAGAATTTGGTTGGTGGCATTGAATTTCATATCCGCACCATTGTTTCCAACCGTGCCCCAGCCTCTAGAGCCGTCGTTGCCACATACCCTTAACAATGTGTCATTGGAGAGGGTTAAAGCCACATTGTTAAGGGAAAGAACAGAAGTAGTATTGGTGGAATAAATGAGGTCACCATTTAAGCCTGTGACACTTCCACCAGTAATTGTCATATTTGCTTCACCTTCATCGGCATCACCAGACATACTCTGATAAATCATAAGGGTGTGGAGATTTTCGTTCTCATCTCCGTGATAAGTACCTTGCATATTTCCGGTAATTTCACAATTTTCAAGAGTAACTGAGTTCTTTCCTTCAATAACAGCACCCTCCGATGCGGTAGCATTTAATGTAGCATTGGAAACGGTAATATCAGCGGTGCAGTATACGGCAGGCGAACCGGTTCCATTGGTAGTATAGGTACCTCCATCTACTGTAAGGGTACCACCGCCACGGTCGCTTCGGATTGCAGCAGAGGAATTGCCGTTTGTCTCAATGGTCAGGTTGCTTGCTTGAATGGAAGCACCACCGGTTACATCAATACCACCGGAATTATCAGCAGTTGTAGTAATCGTAGTATCGCTTACTGTTACATTACTGCCGGAACCATATGCAAAGATACCATTTGCGCCCTTGCCATTGGTTGTTATAGTGGAATTGGTAATGGTGGAGGTTCCACCGTCTAAGGTTAGAAAACCGGCATTTTGACCATAGAAATCACTGCTTTCTGTGTTGCTGGTTTCGCCGGTTTTGTCAATGGTAAGTCCATCCGCAGTATAATGAATAATGCCCTCCACGCGGAGAGCATTTTCGTCGTCATTTGTAGAAGAGTAAGCAACATCTGCTTCCTCGGTGTCTTCAGTTATATTGTTGGCACTTGTGCCAGTCTCGGTGGTAGATTCCTGTCCTTCTGGAGCAGCTCCGCCTTGTCCGTTAGGAGTAGTACCATCCTGTGAGTTGGTTAATTTCATAACGGTGATAGAGGTAATCGTATTATTATCACCAAAGGTAATGGTAATAAAGGAACCTTCTGTGATATCATCCATCGTACATTCTTCTAACAAAGACTCGTCTGTGATAGTCAATGTAAATGTGCTACCGCCTTGTGAGAACATGTTTCCGGCAGCAGCATCCATACCGCCACCCATAGTAGCATCGTCACCACTTGGCATTTCGCCCTCAGGCATATCAGCAGGAGCTTCGCCGTTTGTACCTTCCGGCATATCAGCAGGAGCTTCACCGTTTGTACCTTCCGGCATATCAGCAGGTGCCTCACCGTCTGTACCTTTCGGCATATCAGCAGGAGCCTCACCATCTGAACCCCCTGGCTTTGTTGGTGGTGTCTGATTATCTGTTCCTTCCGGCATTGTCTGCTCGCCATCTGCGCTTTGCGCACTCGCATCGTTACGGTTTCCCATACGGCCACCGCCAAATCCGCTTGTCATGCTAACAGTTACCTTGTCGCCATCCACTGCAGTGATGGTTCCGGAAAGAGTAGAGTTACTGAAATCTAGAACATTGCTTCCACTATTGCCGCAACCCGTCAGTAAAGAAGCAGTTAGCATAAGAGTAAGTGCACCAGAAATAATTTTCTTTTTCAATTTCATATGAGTTCTCCTTGTTTATAATTTATTTGTGACGATTCAGAGCTGAGCAAATTCATCAAAAAGACATATGAGATGCTTGCATTTTCAAATGTGCTCTGAATGGTTACTTTTTTGTTATTTCGAGTATAAGAAACAAACCTTGAATAAAAATTGAAAAAATATGATAGAAATGTAAAAAAAGGAGTATAGTACAGAGTAAAATAGTTGTAAAAATCTGTATTGACGTACGGAATACTGTACGTTATAATAAAGGTACAGAATATTGTACGGATAAGGAGGCGAGATTATGTTAGCAGTGAATTATACCAATCTTCGTGATAATATGAAAACCTTTATGGATAAAGTGACAGATGATTATGAAACTATGATTGTGACAAGAAAGAATAATAAGAATGTTGTTATGCTTTCTGAGGAAGCATATAACAATTTGATGGAAAATGCGCACATTATGGGTAGTAAGGCGAATTTTGATTGGTTAATGGAGTCCAAGGCACAGTTAGAGAACGGCTTAGTTGAAACACATGATTTGATAGAGGTGGTGGAGGATGAATAAGGTATTTACCACGAATGGTTGGAAGGATTATGTGTATTGGCAGACTGAAGATAGAAAAACATTGAAGAAAATTAATGCATTGATTGAAGATATTGCAAGGAATGGCAATGAAGGGCTTGGTAAACCGGAACCCTTGACGGGAAATCTCGCGGGTTATTGGAGTCGACGAATTAATGATAAAGATCGATTGATCTACAAAATTGATGATAGTAATATATATATTCTTTCTTGCAGATTTCATTATGATGACAGATAGAACTATTATGTGGTTATATCGTGTTATGATGTGAATTGGCGATTCGAATAACGTACTTATTTCGGTATGGATACAAATATTCGAAATCCCTTGTCCCCATTGATATGAATAATTCCATGTAAGGTATCTACTCGTTCCTTCATATTGGAAAGACCAATGCCGGAGGTGTCAACAGTGGCACTTCCGGTTCCTTTTTTCGTTCCGTTATCCTCAATTAGCAGCTGATAAAATGCAGGATGCTCCTTGACCGTAATGGTAACCTTGGTTGCGTTGCTGTGCTTCATAGTATTGTTCAAAGCCTCCTTCACGATGGCGAGGAAACAGTATTTCACTTCCTTTGGGATGTATTTAGAAATTTCACATTCTAATTGAACATTACAAAAGGTGAAGCTACCTACCAGACCTTCTAAGGCATTTTTCAAATCCACGGATTCATCGTGTAAATCGTGCACACTATTACGAATGCTGTTCATGGCAGTGTCTAAGGTGTCTTTCAATGTGGTTAAATGAGGTTTTAGTGTTTCATCCTTGCAAATGGCAAGCATAGCGCCCACCTGCAAAATCGAGCGGGATAGCATATGTCCTACATTGTCATGGATTTCTCTTGCAATTCGGTTCCGTTCCTTCAAGGTTGCAATATATATCTGGTCATCCTGATTTTCTAACAGTTGACGATTCTTTTCTTTTAATATTAGTTCATGTTCTACGCTGTCATCCCTTGAAACCTTCAGTGCATTTTGCAATTCCAAATGTTTTCTAGTCTGATAAGCCAGATAGAAACTTAATAAAATAAGTGGAAGAATGAGCCAGCTAGAAAGCCTGTCCGCTTTCATGAGCCAATTGATAATAGGAATCATATATAGCACTGGTACGACATACTGTTTGCGGTAAAAGTATATGTAGAAATGGAGAGGGAGAAAAATAGCAGTTTCCGGTACAAGGATTGTAATGAAAAGTGTAAAGATTCCCCAGAGCAGGGCTAGTTTTTCATTTTTTGCCACCATAATAAAGCAGAACAAAGCAAATAAACACAAAATTAAGGTAATGTGTAACGCTTCCAACTGTCCTGCGGGAAACAGGAGCATACACAATATAAAAATGATAAGGGAATCGATATAGGTTGACATAATGTTGTTCGCCTTTCTGCAATATGGATATGGATAGTATAAGATATATTGAATGGAAATTCAAATGTAAATGCAAGTAGCTTGGATTGAAAGGGAGAGAAGACAAAAGGGTGAAATATAATACACTTAAGTTAGTTGACATTACTGGAAGACAAATTATAATGTATGTTATCAGAAGGTAATGTTGTATGAATTGTTTGAATAAATATGAGAGATATATTAGGATGGGAGAGAACAAATAATGGCAATATCACTTAACAATAGGACACTGCTTCTTTTAATCTTGATTATTTACATAGTGCGATTAGTGACCATTATGATAATCAAAAAAGACAGGGTTCATTTAAAAGATGAAGCGAAAAAAATAATTTTATTGGCATATTGCTGGATGTTAATCTCGTCTACATTACTACCAATTTTAATTCCGCCAGTAGGAATCAATCGTGTGACATTTAACTATAATGTATTAGAATTGTTTCGATATACCGATATTAAAATATGGATTTACAATGTGATTGGTAATGTTGTTTTATTCGTACCAATGTATTTCTGTATTCATATTAATTATAGGGTATTAAGTGGAAAGTGTATGTTTGTCATTTCTGTTCTTGTATCGGTTTTGATTGAAGTATTACAATATGTGGAGAACTTTAGCGGTCTGGCAGATTTTACTTCAAGGGTAACGGATATTAATGACGTGATATTAAATACTCTAGGAGGCATGATAGGCTGGTTGATATACGAAAACTATAAGAAGTTAAAAATAAGAGAATAATATTTCATAAGACGTGAGCAATCGCGTCTTTTTTCTTGTCTGGCATAGTTAATTTGGCGACAACTCTGACTATGGGCTGTGTGAAGGTCAAATGAGGCAAATAAGGTCAAATTTATGATTGTGTGAAAATGTGACAAATGTCATATTGGTTCCTTACATTCTTCACTTACAATTCTTTTATAGATTTTGTATGATGCTAGTGTAAGATAAAACGAAAAAGGATTGTTTCGTTAGAAGGAAATGACGATAAGAAATAAAGTAAATGGAAAATATCAGGAGGAAAATCAAATGGTAGTAAAAATCGAGAACTTAGTAAAGCGTTATGGAGATTTGGTTGCACTAGACCATTTCAACCTAGAGATTGAGGAAGGTGAGGTATTCGGACTACTTGGACCGAATGGAAGTGGTAAGTCCACTACCATCAATTGTCTCTTATCTTTATTAGAATATGACAAGGGAACCATTGAGGTGTTTGGAAAGGAAATGACACCAACCAGCTATGAGTCGAAGAAGGATATCGGTGTGATTTTGCAAAATGTTGCAGTATTTGATGAGCTTACCGTATATGAGAATATTGATTATTTCTGTGGCTTGTATATTAAGGATAAAAATGAGAGAAAGAAATTAGTAGAGGAAGCAATCGAGTTTGTTGAGCTTCAGGATTACAAAAAGTTCCGACCAAAGAAGTTGTCCGGTGGTTTGCTTCGAAGACTAAATATCGCCTGTGGCATAGCCCATAAGCCAAAGTTAATTATCTTAGATGAGCCAACTGTGGCAGTTGACCCACAAAGCCGTAACAAGATTCTAGAAGGAATTCAGAAGTTGAACGAAGAAGGGGCAACGGTCATTTATACCAGCCACTATATGGAAGAGGTAGAACAGATTTGTACCCGTATTGCGATTATGGATAAGGGTAAAAATCTTGCTCTAGGAACCAAGGATGAGTTAAAGAGCATGATTGATCTTGGTGAGACCATCAGCGTGGAGATTTTGGAATTACCAGAAGCAGTGAAAGAGGAAATTGCGAAATTGCCACATGTAATGAATGTGACCTATGAAAATTATTTGTTGAAGGTGAGATTTTCAAAGGGAAAACACAATCTCATCCGCTTGTTGGATGTATTGAAGGAAAAAGAAATTGGATTTGGCGGCGTTCACTCTGAATTGCCAACCTTGAATGATGTATTCTTAGAAATTACAGGAAAAGAGCTTAGAGATTAGGAGGGAATGTTATGCAACAGTTTTGGTATACAATAAAACGCTCATTGCGAGGCAAAGAAGGTATATTCTGGGCATTGATATTTCCTTTGTTTCTAGGGTTGCTTTTTAAGTTTATGTTTGGCAATCTTGGAGATTATGAGCAGTTTTCAGAAGTGGCTGTCGGTGTCGTGGAAGTTGAAGCGAATGAGACATTTGTGGAAACCTTGCAGGAGGTAGAAGTGGAAGAAGGATTGCCTATGTTTGCAGTCACAGAATATAAAAATGTAGATGAAGCGCAGGATGCACTACAGGCTGAGAGCATATATGCCTATATTCTTGTAGATGGAGATGAATTTGAACTTATCATTCGTCAGATGGATATCTACACATCCCTGATAAAATCCTTTGTTGACCAGTATAAGCAAAATTACACCTTGATTGAAGAGGTGGCAAGCAAGCATCCAGAACAGATGCAAGCATTTTTGACTACCTTGTTTGATGCAGAAAGCATTGGAATTAAGGAGATTGAGTTAAAGGGACAGGATAAATCACCATATACCCAGTATTTTTATGCATTACTTTCTATGGCGTGTCTCATCGCTTCCATGTATGGCTTGTCTTACGGAATGAACTTGCAGGCAGATATGTCAACGATTGGTGCTAGAAGAAATGTGGCTCCGACTCCGAAGATGAAACAGTTTGTGACCGATTTTCTTGCCAGCATGGCAATCTACAGTGTGTTAATGACCATCGTGTTGGTGTTTGTTGTGTATGTATACGGACAGGACTTTGGAGATAACTTTGGTCTAATCTGGTTGACAACTATTGTGGGAACCTTTACCGGATTGGCAGGTGGCTACCTGATTGCAACCTGGGTAAAGGGAAATGTAGGACAGAAGAATGGTATCTGTGTTGCATTCTTCATGGTAAGCTCCTTCCTCGGTGGATTACAGATGGCGGAGATGCCTTACATCTTAGAAGAGAAATGCCCAATTATTAACCGTATCAATCCAGCTACCTTGATTGTCAATTCTTATAAGAGTCTGGCAGTATTTGGAGATTATCAGCAGTATGCAGTGAATTTGATTTCATTATTTGCAATCGGTGTGTTGTTTATCATTTTGAGTGTTGCAAAGTTAAGGAGGACAAAATATGCAAGTATTTAATTTGTATTTCAAACTTCTAAAAAGCAATAAAGGTGTAATCATTGTGTACTTCGCTATCTTCCTTACCGTTGCATTGGTAGTATCAGGCATGCAGTCTGTTGATGGCGGTAATGGTCAGGAAATAATGAAGGAAACGAGTCTTACAATTACCATAATCGATGAGGATCAGGAAACCTTTGGCAAAGGTCTGACAGAGTATTTTAGCAATGGAAATGAACTGATTGAGATGGAATATGACGAGGATGCCATTTTAGATAAGCTTTATTGGAGAAAGCTAGATTATGCCTTGGTCATTCCAAAGGGTTTTGAGAAGAGCTTGTTGGATGAAAATATCGAAGACATGGAATTAAAATGTATGAAGGTGCCAGGATACTTTGATGCAAGCTTCTTTGAGTCCGAGTTATCCATGTATACTGCAAAGCTTACAAGCTTGCTGAAAGTGGGTTATTCCATGGAAGAAGCACAGCAGCAGCTTCTTGACTTGCAGGGAGAAGAGACAAAGGTGGAGGTTGCAACCTTTATCAATGAAAATCAAAATGATAGAACAACCATGTTTTTACTCTATGTGCCATATCTGTTTATCACCCTTGGCATGAACGGTATTGGACTCATCTTGTTAACATTTAATGCACCACTTGTGAAAGCGAGAATGGAGTGTAGCGCTACCACTTTGAAAACAAGAATGACAGGTTTGATTGGTGGAATTATATTGTATGGTGTGTTGCTTATGGCAGCGGTTTTAGTAGTCGTTGTGATTCTTTCTAAGGGTAGTATTTTTACTGATGTGAGATTACCATACTTCCTGCTTAATATGTTTGCAATGCTACTATTCAGCTTAAGTCTTGGCTTCTTTACAGGCTCCATTTCAAAGAATCAGGAGGTGGTAAGTGGTCTTGTAAATGTAATCAGTCTTGGTCTTTGTTTCCTTGGTGGAGTATTTGTACCATATGAATTCTTTGGAGATGCAGTACTTAAGGTTGCAAGATTCGTACCAACCTATTGGTATGCAGTGAATAACATGAGTATTGGTGCTATGACAGAGATGACATCAGAGCTTGCGAAGGATATCTTTTGGCAGACCGGTTTGATAGCAGGCTATGCACTTGTAATCTTTGCAGTGACGATTGTGATTATTGCGAATAAGAGGAAGAAGATAGCATAATCCCCTGATGTTCGAAAGGACGAAAAATCCTACTGTTTTGTATAGGATATACGTCAAACAGATTATGAAATTTGCTACGACTCTACGAACATAAGATTTGCTAAGCAGTTCTATCAAATATAATATACCGTTCGGGTCGGCTGAGAATGTGCCATTCATGGCACTCTCAGCCTTATGCCGACATCCTGTCGGCATATCCCTAGAATTCTTAAGAACTGTTAACCAAATCTAATGTTCTTCGAGAGGGCGCAAATGTTCATAATTGTTTTGCCGCTATATCTGCTTATACAATGACAGTAGGATTTTTCTATTTTTCTGAACATCTCGCCACGCCCGATGCCGATTATGGGAAGATGAAAACAGAATATAGTAGATAATTAAGAAATGCCCAGCCGCTATGAGGCTGGGCATTCATATTATAATGTAATAATTCCAAGTCCATTTAAAATGGAACTAATCAAAATACCTAAAATTAAGATTGGTGAGAAGTACTTAATCAAAATCACATAAAGCTTCTCGCTCTTGAATTTCTCTGTAGAAGATTTTACCTCATCGGTAACTGTCTTTGTCTTTACAACATACCCAACAAAGATACAGGTTAAAAGTGCAACGATTGGCATTAATACACTGTTAGAAAGGAAATCCCACATATCAAGAATGGTTAGTGTGCTGCCTTCGGAGTTCTTTACAGAAATATGGCTCCAAATACCAAATCCAAGAGAGGAAGGAATTGCCATAAGGATTGTGTAGATTGTTACAGCAACTGTTACAAACTTACGACTCTTGCCAGTTTTCTCAACAAAAATGGATACTACAGTTTCCATTAAGGAAATGGAAGAAGTAACTGCTGCAAAGAATACCAAAACGAAGAATGCACCACCAATAATATGTCCACCAGTCATGCTGTCAAATACCTTAGGAAGTGTGATAAACATAAGAGTCGGACCAGCCTTTAAAGCCTCTGTACTACCATCGTTAAATACGAATACCGCAGGCACTACCATAAGTCCTGCAAGAAATGCAATACCAGTATCAAAAATCTCAATATTTCTTACGCTTAATTCAATGTCATCCTCTTTCTTCATATAGGAACCGTAGGTAATCATGATACCCATAGCAAGTGATAAGGAGTAGAATAACTGTCCCAGGGCTGCCAAAAATGCACTGGCAGAAAGCTTTGACAAGTCAGGCTTGAAGTAATATACAAGTCCGTCAGTTGCATCTGGTCTTGTAATAACGAAGATAGCAATGACAAGGGACAATACAACAAGAAGTGGCATGAGAATTTTACTCATATTCTCTACACCTTTATTGACACCTAACAAAATGATTGCCATAGTTGCAAGAATGAATAATGCTAACCATAGAATTGGTTCGCCCGGTTGGGCAATAAAATCACTGAAATAGCTATCACCAGCTAGCGCAGTCCCCTCGCCTGTTATGTAAGCAAATGCATACTTGATTACCCAGCCACCGATTACACAGTAATAAGGCATAATAATAATCGGAATTGCACTGGCAAGTACACCAAGGAACTTCCATTTTTTGTTTAATTCGCTAAATGCATACAACGCACTTTTTCCTGTTTTTCTACCGATTGAAATTTCCGTTGTTAAAAGTGCAAATCCAAATGTTACGGTAAGAATTAAGTAGATTAAGAGGAATGTTCCTCCACCATACTTTGCAGCAAGGTAAGGAAAACGCCATAGGTTTCCAAGACCTACTGCAGAACCAGCAGCCGCAAGGACGAAGCCTAGTCTGCTAGAAAAACTGTCTTTTTGCTGTTTCATGATAAACCCTCACTTTTAGTTTTATTATAAATCCTAATCCATATATTATATGCAGGATTTTGAATACTTGCGTTTTTTATCGCACAATGTGGATATCATATCACGAAAGAGAGTAGAAAGAAAGAAAAAAATCAAGAAAAAAGGTATATTTTTATAATGGATTTTACAATGGATATGTAATATTTGGAAAGTATTTTGAAAGACATAAACATATAAATTTAATAAGATATTTGATATAATAAAATAGAAAAATCTTTTGAAGCTATTTTCACAGTTGACGATTGGTAATGATAGATTAGGTAAGTAAGAGTGTTGGATGCTAGATAGAAAGGATAGAAGGATGGATAATAGAAGGTTGACAGTGTGTATAATATTGTGTTTGGCAATGATACGATTCTTATGCCCACTTGAGGTTCAGGCAACAGGTTTTTCGGATGGTAAGCTTGTGATTGTTCTTGATCCAGGACATGGTGGAGAGGAAGATGGCGCCAATTACTATGGTATTCAGGAAAAAGATATTAACTTAAAGCTAGCAAAGTTTGTACAGCAGGAATTACAGGAGTATCAGGGTGTTCGGGTTGTTTTAACCAGAGATGAGGATGAGGAGGTATCCCTGTGGGAGCGGGCAAACCGGGCAAGTAGTGCGGGAGCGGATATCTTGCTTAGTCTGCATTTTAACGCAAGTGTGTCCCATAAGAGCAATGGCGCATCGGTCTATCTTAGTACCGGTGAATATCATAAGGAAAGACTTATGCAATTGGGTGACCATCTGTTAGGTGAATTTGAAGCAATTGGTCTGAATAATGCTGGTATGTTTGCAAGAGTAACTCAGATGAATGGAAAAAGAGCGGATGGAAGCTTTGACGACTATTATGGAGTGCTACGACACGCCTATAATATGGGAATTCCAGCTATGATTGTTGAACATTGTTATATGGATTCAGAGATAGACAAGGAATATTTTTACACGGATGAAGGGTTGAAGAAGCTGGCAAAAGCCGACGTAAATGCGATTGCAGCGTATTATGGATTGTGTAAACAAGGAGAAGATGTGCCAGTGGCAAAGCATGCTACGGTATTTGGCGCAACTACCAAAGCGGTGGAAAGAAATTATTATAAGGCACCACAAGTAAAACATTTAACGCTAAAGGAATATGATGGAAAGACACCAGGGATTGCGACCTATGAAGTGACGGTGGAGGATGAAGTTGGTATATCCACGATGTATCTGGTGTATAAGAATATCGCAGATGGAACGAGTTTTACTGTATATATGAATTTGGAAGAAAGCTTGACCACTGGAACCTATGAGATAACAGCGTATTTTCCTTCTAAGCTAGCGTTGGGACAATATCAATTATCCTACATTGGTGCATATAATGAGGTGGGATTTGATGCGGGATACAATCGCTATAATGGAAGTATGGTAGGGTATGGAAAATGCGACTGGTTGAATACATTTGACTATTTGGGAGAAGCAGATTTGGAAATAAAAGAAAACGTTTTTAAATCACCCATTCAGACAGAGCATATTATGAAATCGGTATTAAGTAGAATGCAAGGAGAAAGAAAATTAAGGATACCATCCATTACCTTGCAAAAATAATTTTTTCAACAAAAAAAGGAGCTTTTGCTCCAATAGGTTAATCACCTATTTTGCAAAAGCCCCTTGGAATGCTATTATTCATCAACGTGTTGTTCGTATTCGTCAAATACAAAGTCGAAGATGCTGGCCATGCCAGTAAATTCGCAACCGTAACGATATTTGCCATCTTCTAATTTCGTACAATGTAATACCTTCACTACAGTTAATAGCTTCTGTTCAGAGTTTTCAAATACAATGGTTGCATTGAAATAGTAACCCTCTGGAATAACGGTAGTAGTTGTAAAACCAATTCCTAATTTTGAAATGTCAAACACTTCAATTTCGGCATTCAAATCTTTGATTACATCATTGTCCTGCTTGAATACTTCTGAAACGTCAAGTTGTAATTGGATAGGTAATCTTCTATATCTTCTCTTTTCCTGCATATCTGTAACCTCCACATTCGCTCGATTGATATATAATGCATTGTAGCACATAAGTCAAAAAATAACAAATAAAATCCTTAATTTATAAGTGATAGATGGGATTCGTTTTGATTTGTGTATGAAGTAAGAGAAGTCGACAAGATTCGACTTGGAAATAAAATATTATTTTACTAGTTTGATATGCACCCAAACATATAGAATTGTTACAAAAATGTGCTATAATGCTAATTGTTTCAATTAAGAGTAAGGGATGTAGAAAATATTATCGAATCTATACAATGAAGATGCTTTAGGAGGATGACCGATATGAAAGACAAATATGTAAGTCCATTATCAGAGAGATATGCAAGCAAAGAAATGCAATACATTTTTTCCCCAGATATGAAATTTAAAACCTGGAGGAAGCTGTGGATTGCCTTGGCAGAGACGGAATATGAATTAGGTCTTTCGGAAAATGGAAAACCAGTCATTACATTAGAACAGATTGATGAGTTAAAGGCACATAAGGAGGATATTAACTATGATGTTGCGAAGGAGCGCGAAAAACTCGTTCGTCACGATGTAATGAGTCATGTGTATGCTTATGGAAAACAGTGTCCTAATGCGGCAGGTATTATTCATCTTGGAGCCACAAGCTGTTATGTGGGTGACAACACGGATGTGATTATTATGACAGAGGCACTTAAGCTCGTTCGCAAGAAATTATTAAATGTAATAAATGAGCTTTCAAGGTTTGCGATGGAATACAAGGATTTGCCGACACTTGCATTTACTCATTTCCAGCCGGCACAGCCGACTACCGTTGGCAAGAGAGCGACGCTTTGGTTAGAAGAGCTGATGCTTGATTTGGAAGATTTGGAATATCAGATTAGCCAGCAAAAGCTATTAGGCTGTAAGGGTACAACGGGAACTCAGGCAAGCTTTTTGGAATTGTTTAACGGCGACCATGATACTGTTCGTAAGATAGATGGAATGATTGCAAAGAAAATGGGCTTTGAAGCTTGCTATCCGGTATCTGGACAAACCTATTCCCGTAAGGTGGATGCAAGAATTTTGAATATGCTAAGTGGAATTGCCCAGAGTGCTCATAAGTTTTCCAATGACATCCGTTTGTTACAGCATTTGAAGGAAATTGAAGAACCCTTTGAGAAGAATCAGATTGGTTCCTCGGCTATGGCATATAAGAGAAATCCGATGCGCTCAGAAAGAATAGCAGCTTTGGCAAATTACGTGATGGTGGATGCGTTGAATCCTGCAATTACCTCTGCAACCCAGTGGTTTGAGAGAACCTTAGATGATTCTGCCAATAAGAGAATTTCTGTGCCGGAAGCTTTTTTGGCGATTGATGGTATTTTGGACCTATATATGAATGTGGTGGACGGACTGGTTGTATATGATAAGGTGATCTATCAAAGATTTATGAAAGAGATACCATTTATGGCAACCGAGAATATTATGATGGACGCGGTAAAGCGTGGTGGAGACCGTCAGGAGTTACATGAACGGATTCGTGAGCATTCCATGGCAGCGGGAGCAGTGGTAAAGCAGGAAGGAAAAGAAAATGACTTGGTAGACCGTATTGCAGGTGACCCTGCATTTGGAATGACCAAGGAAGAGATAGAGGCAATTCTAGAGCCGAAGAATTTTGTGGGTCGTGCGCCGGAGCAGACAGAGGAGTTTATCAATGAGGTTGTAAAACCTGTGTTGGAGGCGAATAAGGAACTGCTAGGTATGGCGGCGGAGATAACAGTTTAAGATATACATTATATAAAACTCTGAAATAGATAAATGAAATGAGACATTAATCTGTTTCGGAGTTTTTATTATGCGTTTTTGTTTTAAGATTTTTTCAAGGTTTCTATCACAATTTCTACAAATAATTTACACAAATCTTTTAAAAAGTGAACACAAAATTCACATACCCCATGCATAGAATTAATGTAGCTATTCGGAGGTACATTCGAAATGCTTCGCATTTATATGTTGGCTCAGAATAATAAAAAAATGATGAGAATACATAAGTGTCTTGTCTGTCATTAAGTAGCATGAGATGTATGTGAAAAAATGAGAAAGTGAGGAGAAACAATGATTGAAGTGAAAGATCTTGTGAAACGATATGGTGATCATGTTGCAGTGAATCATCTTTCTTTTCGTGTAGAGAAAGGACAAATCTATGGTTTTTTGGGACCAAATGGCGCCGGAAAATCAACGACTATGAATATTATAACCGGTTATCTGGCAACCAATGAAGGAACAGTGCTTATAAATGGTCATGATATTTTAGAGGAACCGGAGGAAGCAAAAAAGTGTATTGGATATTTGCCGGAGCAACCGCCTCTTTATATGGATATGACAGTTAAGGAATGTCTGCGGTTTGTGTCAGAGTTGAAATCTGTTCCAAAAGCAGAGATAGAGAGTTCCATCAATGAAATTATGGATGTGTTAGGTTTGACGGAAAATCAAAATCGATTGGTGAAAAATCTTTCGAAGGGTTATAAACAAAGAGTTGGTCTTGCACAGGCGTTGGTTGGTAAGCCTGAAATTCTGATTTTGGATGAGCCGACGGTTGGTTTGGACCCAAAACAGATTATGGAAATTCGCCAATTGATTAAAGATTTGAGTAAGGAACACACTGTAATCCTAAGCTCACACATTTTATCTGAAGTTAGTGCAATCTGTGACAAGATTATGATTATTTCTCATGGCAGACTGGTAGCCTGTGACACTCCGGAGGGCTTGAGTCGAAGTATGGAAGGAACAACGACCTTAGAGGTTTCGGTTTTGGATAAGGAGAAGAAGTTGGAATCGCTAGTTCGAGATGCATTTTTACAGTCAGTAGAAGTGAGTGGTCAGTGGATAGATAATGTATGGACTGGAAAGCTACAAGTGAGTGGAAGTGAAGATATTCGGACAGAACTCTTTTACCAGTTGGCAAAAGCAGATTGTCCGATTTTAGAATTAAAACAGAACAAGATGTCATTAGAGGATATATTCTTAGAATTGACTCAAAGTGAGCAGCTAGATAGCGAAGAAAATGAAATGTTAGAAGAGGAAGCTTTTGATTATTATGGCGACGAAGTTTCGGATACAGACAAACAAAATTCTGTAAATATGCAGGTAGACGCTGAGATTTCGTATGGTGGAAATGAGGAGGTGACGGACAGTGACAGCAATCTATAAAAGAGAGTTGCAAAGCTATTTCAAATCCATGATTGGATATGTTTTCTTGTTTTTTGTATTTTTAGTGGTTGGCATTTATTTTTATATCTACAATATGATGTATGCGTACCCGGTATTGACGGTAACACTGAACAGCATCACCTTTGTGTTTTTGATTGCCATTCCGATTTTGACAATGCGAGTTTTATCAGAGGAACGTAAGCAAAAAACGGATCAGTTGTTGCTAACGGCACCAGTATCGATTGAAAAAATTGTCTGTGGTAAATTTTTTGCACTGGTAACGGTGTATTTGTTACCGATTTTGGTGATTTGTCTCTATCCATTGATATTAAGTCGTTTTGGAGAGGTCTCTTTTGCTCAGAATTATACAGCAATTCTTGGATTTTTCCTGTTAGGAGCTTCTAATATTGCTGTGGGTATGTTTGTGTCCTCCTTGACTGAAAATCAGATTATTGCAGCGGTGTTGACGTTCGTGGCTATGTTTATTTCCTATATCATGACTGGATTAGAAACCTTACTTCCAGACTCCATGTCAGATGGAATGGTATATCACATTATGGAAGCATTTAATCTGGACGGACATTTTCAGTCCTTTGTCGGTGGGACTTTTGATATAACAGCCGTTCTTTATTTTGTATCCGTTATGGTGATCTTTTTATTCCTGACAACACAGGTGATGAAAAAGAGACGTTGGAGCTAGGAGGTGGGAACATGGCATTAAGTGAGAATAAGATAAATAAGCGAAAGCTTCGTAAAGGAACCTATAGTGCAACACTTACAGTTGTAGTGATTGCAATCGTGGTGGTGTTGAATTTGATTGTCAATCAGATTCCATCCCAATATACGGAGTTTGATATTAGTACAGGAAAGTTATACACCATTGGTGATACAACGAAGGAAGTGTTGAATAATTTAGAAGAGGAAATCACGATTTATTACATTGTTCAGTTGGGAAACGAGGACACAACGGTTCAAAAACTGTTAGAACAATATACGGAAACTTCCTCGAAAGTAAATGTGGTAAAAAAGGATCCCGTTGCAAATCCAACCTTTATTAGTCAATACACAGATGAGTCGCTTTATGAGAATAGTGTAATCATTGAATGTGGTGATAAAGTAAAGGTGGTTGCTTATGAGGAAATGTATGAAACGGAATTGAATTATTCTACTTATCAGACGGAGACAACTGGCTTTGACGGTGAGGGTCAAATTACAAGTGCAATCAGTTATGTGACATCTGATAAGTTACCAATTGTATACTATGTGGAAGGACACAATGAAATTGCGATACCGGATGCATTGGTTAATCGAATTCAGAAGGCGAATTTAGATTTGCAAGCTTTGACTTTGCTTACAGCAGAAAGTGTTCCGGAGGATGCTGCTTGTCTGTTGTTAAATTCTCCAGAGACAGATTATTCTGCGGAAGAGACGGAGAAGGTTTTAGACTATTTGAAAAAGGGTGGTAAAGCCATTCTTTTATCTGACTATGTGGGCGATAAGCTGGAAAACTATGCAAGTATTTTGGATGCATACGGAATTGAGGTTGTCAATGGTATTGTAGTTGAGCCCGATTCTAGTAAGTATGTGCAGCAGCCATATTATATTGTGCCGGACATTTCTTATTCGGATATTACGTTAGATATGGTTGGCGGTGCGACAAATGTACTTTTGAGCGGATGTCAGGGATATCGTATCAAGGAAGACGTGAGTGATACTTTACAAGTGAGTACTTTGCTGGCACCATCATCGGAGGCGTATGTTAAGTCGGAACCACAGACTATGACAACGTATGAGTATGAGGATGGTGACGAGGAGGGACCATTTATTGTGGCTGCGGCAATTTCGCAGACGGTAGATACCACAGCGGTAACTGATTATATTGATGATACAACACAGCTTGTGTGTATTGCATCCTCTTCCATTGCAGATGAAAGTATGAATAGTATGGTATCAGATGGTAATTACAAGCTTTACATGAGTAGTATATCGTGGATGGTGGATTCGGAAGGCAATAGTAATGTGTCAGTAGCAAGTAAACCACTTTCCGTGGAGTATTTGACAGTAACCACTGCGGATGCTGCTTTGATTGGAGTGATACTATGCTTTGTATTGCCTCTTGCCTGCTTAGTTACTGGTGGTGTCATTTGCTACAAGAGAAAAAGGCGTTAGGAGACAAAGATAGACAGATGGTGTAAGTTCAAGTATAGAAGTGAGGAATATGAACATTTCGTGAAGATTTATCAAAAACAACTAGGTAAATTATGGTTTTTGTGGTATACTATCATCTGGAGAAAAAGTCGATTTAGTTGAGAAAGGGTGATTGCGTGTATAACAACCACAATGAACGAATAAGTACATATTCGAGAATAACAGATGAGATTACAGAATTAGCAGATCTTTGTTTGGAGAATTTACCGATTGATCCGGAGCTTTATTCACAGTATGAAGTGAAGAGAGGGCTTCGAGATATTAATGGTAAGGGTGTATTAGCAGGACTTACGGATATTTCCAAGATTAAGTCTTATATTGTAGAAGATAATGATATGATTCCTTGTGAGGGAAAGCTATATTATCAAGGTGTTGATGTAGAAGACATCGTCGCAGGTTTTATTAAGGAGAAGCGTTTTGGTTTTGAGGAAACCACTTATTTACTTTTGTTTGGAAAGCTTCCAACACCGGATGAGTTAGAAAAAATGACAAAGATTTTGTCTGATTACAGACTGTCTTTACCAACCAATTTTGTAAGGGATATCATTTTGAAAGCACCAAGTAAAGATATGATGAATACGCTACAGAGAAGTATTCTTACTTTGTATGCATATGACGATAGAGCAGATGACACATCCGTACCGAATGTGTTGAGACAGTGCTTGCAGTTGATTTCTGTAGTACCTTTATTGGCAGTTTATGGCTATCAGGCTTATAGCCATTATCATGATGGAAACAGTCTCTATATCCATTCACCACAGCCACATTTATCAACCGCAGAGAATTTGTTGTATTTGTTGAGACCAGATTGCAAGTATTCAGAGCTAGAAGCTAGAATTTTAGACTTAGCATTAGTACTTCATGCAGAGCATGGTGGTGGTAACAATTCTACATTTACGACTCATGTAGTGACATCATCTGGAACAGATACGTATTCTTCTATGGCAGCATCGTTAGGTTCTTTGAAGGGCCCTAAGCATGGTGGCGCGAACATTAAGGTTACTAAGATGTTTGAGGATATGAAGGAAAAGGTGACGGACTGGAATGATGATGAGCAGGTGAAGGATTACCTTAAGAAGCTGTTGCACAAGGAAGCATTTGATAAAGCAGGACTTATCTATGGTATGGGTCATGCGGTATATTCCTTGTCCGACCCAAGAGCGAAGGTGTTCAAGGGATTTGTGGAGAAGCTTTCCATTGAGAAGGGCTTTGAGAAGGAATATCAGTTATATGCTAATGTAGAGCGTCTTGCACCGGAAGTGATTGCGGAAGAGCGTAAGATTTACAAGGGTGTGAGCGCGAATGTGGACTTCTATTCTGGTTTTGTATATCAGATGCTAGGTTTACCAACTGAGTTATTTACGCCATTGTTCGCAGTGGCACGTATGGCTGGTTGGAGTGCACATCGATTGGAAGAGTTAATTAACCAGGGTAAGATTATTCGTCCTGCTTATAAAGCGGTGAAGAAGAAACAGTCATATGTACCAATGGATGAGAGATAGGAAGATAAAGCACTGTCATGAATGTTTGTGACAGTGCTCTTTCTCTATATGATGGATGCGTAAAATAATGTGCTTAAGAAAGGGAGTGGATATGCATGATTCGCAATAGAGAAAAAACATTCTTAAAAGGATTATTTTTAATTGTTTTATTTTATACAATTGTACAGCATTTTTCGGTGGTGAAGAATGTCATAACAATATGCTACGATGCTATTTCGCCATTGATATATGGTGTGGTGATTGCATTTATTGTCAATTTGATTGTAGTGAAGTTAGAAAAGTATATGACGGGTGGTTTTTTTAAAAATCATACAGTGAAAAGAACTGTTTCCATTGTAGCGTCTATTCTGATTTTAGTGGGTGTGATTACCATTGTTATCTTTAATATGATACCAGGAATATCGGATAGCGTAAAACAAATTGCAGAAAAAGCGCCAGGTGCTATTAAACAGGGGATTGAATTTTTAGAAGATAATTTTGGGTTGCCAGAGGATTTAGAAAAAACGGTCAAGAATTTTGAGATGGATGAAGAAGTAATTAATAATATGGTTAACAGTATGATGGGACTTGTGGAGAACAAATCCTTTGTCAATGTTGTAAAGGCTGGAGGAAGTGCAGTTGGTAATGTGTTTTCTGCGTTTGTTAAATTCTTCATCGGCTTATTTTTCGCATTCTATATTTTAGCAAAAAAGGAAGCTATTGGAGCTTGGTTGCTTAAATTTATCAATACTTATTTTCCAAAACACATTGCAAATGGAATGGAACATGTGGGAAAGCTTGTCTATAACACCTATGCAAACTTCATCTCAGGTCAGTGCGTGGATGCAATTATTCTTGGCACCTTGATGGCAATCTGTATGGGAATTATGGGAATGCCATATGCTGTATTGATTGGCGTGATTATTGCCATAACAGCCTTGATTCCTGTTGTGGGAGCATTTTTTGGTGGCGCGGTGGGAATGTTACTGATTGTGATGGATTCACCATTGCAGGCAGTGATGTTCCTTGTATTGTTCCTTGTGTTACAGCAGATTGATAATCGTCTCATTTATCCTCATATTGTAGGAAATGCAATTGGTATTCCGTCTATTCTTATCTTTGCTGCTATTATTATTGGTGGTGAATTTGGAGGTGTGATTGGAATGTTTTTGTTTATTCCATTGACTGCAGTTATTGCGACATTGATTGAGGAGGATATGGAGCGTCGCAGATTGAGAAAAGAGGCAACAGAGCAGGCCGCGAAGGAGCTAGAGGAAGAGAATCAATAAAATATATGTTATAAATAGCTTGATTATGATAAGAAAGGTGGACTTTTGTGTCCACCTTTTGCTAGTTGCGCATTGCAGAAATGACAATATCTGCCGTAACCATTTGGGAAAGGATGGTCAGATTTAGCGAGACGGAACACGCACGGTGTTGTGAGAGGTCGGGAAATTTATTTACTCCCCCACTTACTTGATTGTCAGGTCGATTTTTAGTATCGACATTTCGTAAAAGATATCTTCTAACGGAAGAAATGGCCAGTTCATTATAGTCTCTTCTATACATAGGTTTCGGTTTTCGACATCTAATATTGCCTGATATGCACCTTCAATGGCACTGTCAACCTTGTTACGCTTTTGTTCTAACCCTAGGAATACGCCTTGTCTAGCACAACTTAATAGCACATCATGAAAGTGTGGGATGAAGCGTTCATTTTCTTCCTGTAGACGTTTGCTGAAACGTGTGCTGAAATCCGGTGCATCAAAGAATTTCAGTTCCCTTAGGTTTACTTCAAATGCACGGTAAATGTATGAAAACATTGCTTGTAATTGACTATGTACGCCAAAACAGCAGATATAGTCATAGGAGTTTTCTTGTAATGGAATGGCATAATTTTTAATTTCTTCCAAGTAGCTTTGAAGTAATGTGATGGCATAATCTTCAAAGGTGGCTGGGGTTAGCATATCAAGGTTACATTGTACATAGGCCTGTAGTCTGTTGCAAAACTCCACATAATGAGAATCATTTAATCCATTTAGACTGATAGTGTTACATTCGATATAAGAACAGTCTGTTAGATGATAGGTTTCTAATGCGGTTTCCATCGCCCTTGCATCATAATCCAATAAAGTGATTTTTGAAAAATGGGAAATTAGTTTAGTTAAGTCCAAGTCGTTGCAGGCCCCAGCACCGACAACCGCAAGGGTTGGAAAAAGTGCTTCCTCATCCATATTGGCATGAAAGGAAAGGGGTAGAGATACCTGATTAGTTTTGCGGATCACGTAATGCGTGAGGGAATTACGATAGTCTTTCCAATCCTCATATGCAGTAGGAAGTATGAAATTTTTCTTGATTTCTTCATATAAAGTCATAAATGTTCACACTCTTTTCATTGATTACGAACTTTGTTCGTACTATAATATGTTGTGACTGTTTTTTTGACAGTTATTGTTATAACGAATCGTTTTTTGTCCTTTGACACTTATATCACATAATGTTTTTTCTTTGATAAGTATAGCGAAAAAGGGAAGAAAAATCCACCTTGAAAAGCAGATTGCAAGTGCTATACTCAGGGTGAAACTAGAAACCTTTGGAGTGAAATGTTTTCAAACATTTCCTAAATGTTGTGAAAATATAAAAAGGAAAAGTGGATATGGAAACGAAGAGGATGCATTTAACGACTACACAAATGATAATCTTAAGTTTTTTATCTACGATAGTGATTGGTGCCCTGGTGCTTATGTTGCCGATATGTTCTGCAACGGGAGAGGTTACGCCTTTTGTGGATACGTTATTTACGGCAACCACAAGCGTATGCGTGACCGGTCTTGTGGTGGTAACAACTGCAACACACTGGAGTTTGCTGGGGCAAATTATTATTTTGCTACTAATTCAGATTGGTGGATTAGGTGTGATTACAATAATGACCACAATTTTAGTAGCACTAGGAAAAAAGATTTCACTAAGCAGTAGATTGTTATTAGAAGATTCCTTTAATCTGGATAGCCTTAAAGGGTTAATCCACTTTATGAAGAGAGTCTTAAAGGGAACGTTTATTGTGGAAGGAATCGGAGCGATTTGTTATTCTTTTGTATTTGTACCAGAGCATGGCTTTGTCAAAGGTGCCTGGTACTCAGTGTTTCACTCGATATCCTCCTTTTGTAATGCAGGAATCGATATTGTAGGAGATAGCAGTTTTATGCCTTATGTACATAACGTATGGCTGAATCTTGTGACCATGACATTGATTGTGGTGGGAGGTATTGGCTATATTGTATGGTGGGATGTAATGAAGGTGTTAAGGGAAAGAATAAAGTCAAGGCATATTTGCTTGTTCAAAAGTCTTACCTTACACTCTAAGATTGCATTAACAGTGACAGCGTCGCTTATTATCGGCGGAACCATTCTGATTTTGGTGTTTGAGTATAACAATCCGGAAACTATCGGTGAGTTTACCTTTGGGGAGAAGGTGCTTGCAGCAACCTTTCAATCCGTGACAACCAGAACCGCAGGAGCCGCTACAATTTCACAAAAAGGACTTACCGTCCCTTCCGTGTTAACCTCTGTATTTCTGATGTTTACAGGAGGTTCCTCTGCTGGAACTGCAGGTGGTATAAAAGTGACCACGTTAGCAGTTGTGGTACTGACCGTGATTGCAACGGTGAAAGGACAAGAGGACGTAACCTGTTTTAAAAGAAGAATACCTAGGTACATCGTATATAAAGCCATTTCTATTATGATGATTAGCTTTTTGGTCAGTATGCTGGCGATAGTTGTAATTCGGCTATTTGAGGATGGCGATACGGTGGACATTATCTATGAGGTGTACAGTGCTTTAGGTACCGTGGGATTAACAAGAGATTACACATTTACCATGGGAACAGCGGGAAAACTGATTATTACACTTTGTATGTTTCTCGGAAGAATTGGACCAATCAGTATGGTGTTTGCTTTTGTGATGAAGGAAACGCAGCATACGGCGAGATTGCCAGAAGAGAGAATCACAGTTGGTTAGGAGGGTAAGGCAATGAAAAAGAATAAAGAAAAGAAATCCTTCGCAGTATTTGGTTTAGGAGAATTTGGTAGAAGCGTTGCGCTAGAGCTTATGGCTTGCGGCGCAGATGTTATGGTGTTAGATATAGATGAAGACCTTGTAGGAGATATGGCAGACAAGGTGACGCTTGCTATGCAGGTGGATGCGGTGGAGATTCGTGCTTATGAAGCTCTTGGACTATCCAATATGGATGGCGTGATTGTGGCGATGACTAGTTGCTTAGATGCCTGCATTATGGCGATATTAAATGCAAAAGAGGCTGGGGTACCATTTATACTGGCAAAATCTCAGAATAAGACTCAGAGTGCCATTTTTGAAAAGATTGGAGCGGACCGAATTGTGACGCCAGAACACGATGGCGGAATTCGCGTTGCAAGAAATATTATGGCGGGGAATTTCTTAGATTTTATAGAGCTTTCTAAAAGTATCCGAATGGTGGAAATAGAGGTGAAGCCAGAGTGGATTGGCAAGAATTTGAAGGAGCTTTCGCTTCGACAAAAGCATAGAATTAATGTGGTGGCAATTCGCCGTGACGGAGAGTTGAATGCGGATGTAAATCCGGAGGAACCGTTGCAGGAGAAGGATACCATTTTGATTATAATTAACAAACGATATTTGGATGAATTAATGGAGTAGAGAAAATGAGTGCATTTGTAGAATTTAAAGATGTGACAAAATGTTACAAAACTGGTGAGGTGGAGATTCACGCGCTCTCCGGTGCAGATTTTCAGATTGAACAGGGCGAGTTTTGTATTATCGTAGGTGCTTCTGGTGCCGGCAAGACTACGATTCTCAATATTCTAGGCGGAATGGATACCCTAACCACAGGTGAGGTGATATTGGACGGTAGAAAAATTTCTTCTTTGAACAAGAGAGAGCTTACCACCTATCGCCGCTATGATGTGGGATTTGTATTTCAGTTTTACAATCTGGTGGGAAATTTAACTGCGGTTGAAAATGTAGAGCTTGCATCTCAGATTTGTAAGGATCCGTTGGATGCGCGGGATGTGCTAGAGCAGGTGGGACTCAAAGACAGAATGCAGAACTTCCCAGCCCAGTTGTCGGGCGGTGAGCAACAGCGTGTCGCAATCGCAAGAGCTCTTGCGAAGAATCCCAAGCTATTACTTTGTGATGAGCCTACCGGTGCACTGGATTATCAGACAGGTAAAGCAGTATTGAAGCTTTTGCAGGATACATGTAGAAGAACAGGAACTACCGTTGTGGTTATCACGCATAATCAAGCGATAACCGAGATGGCTGACCGTGTAATCAAGGTAAAGAACGGTAAGGTTTCTAGTATGCGATTGAATGAGAACCCAGTGGATGTGGATACAATAGAGTGGTAGATAATAATTGTGAAAGAGAAGATAGGATATGAACAAAGGAATATTTAAAACAACATTTCGAGAGATTAAGAGTAGCTTTGGACGCTATATGGCAATCCTTTTGATTATCGCCCTCGGCGTAGGCTTCTATTCGGGCTTGAAGGTTTCCTATGAGTCTATGGTATATTCTGCAGACCGGTATTTTGAGAATAACAACTTTTATGATTATCAGCTACTGTCTACTTTGGGATTCGATGAGGATGCAGAGGAGACATTGAAAAATCAGGAGGGTGTTGTTGCGGCAGAAGGGACTAAGAGTGCAGATATTATTATTAGAAAGGAAGACGGAACAGAAGGCGTTGTTAAAACCATGTCTATGCCCCAAGCGATTAATACTTTAATTCTAATGACTGGACGTTTTCCAGAAACAGAGAATGAATGTGTAGTAGATGCAGATAAGTATAGTGAAGCTGATATCGGAAAGAAGCTGGTTGTCGCTGATTCCAACGAAGAAGAGGACAGTGATTTGTTTGCGGTGAAGGAATTTACCATCGTGGGTGTGGTGCGAAGTCCGTTATACGCAATCTATACCCGTGGAACCACAGCATTAGGTTCAGGAAGTCTGGATGCATTTATGTATATTATGGATGAAGCTTATGACATGGACTATGATACGGAGGTTTATGTTCGTCTTGAGAAGGATGCCTACATTTATTCGGATGAGTATGAAGAGTTGATAGACTCAAAGGAAAAAGAATGGGAGCAGTTGACACAGGCTGTGGCGGATGCAAGATATGACCGCATCTATACAGAAGCGCAGGAAGAGATTGACGATGCAGACAACACACTTGCGGAAGAAAAGGCAGATGCAGAAAAGGAATTAGATGATGCCTTAGCAGAGTTAAATGATGGCTGGGAGCAGATTACAGATGGTGAAAGCCAGTTGGCTTCCGCAAAAAAAACGCTTGCAAAGAATGAAAAGACCTTTGAGGAAAAGGAAGAGGAATACCAGAAAGGTCTGAAGGAATATAAGAAGAATAAGAAGGCATTCGATAAAGGTAAAAAACAATATGAGGCAGCAGTCAATGAATATGAGACTGGTTATGCGGAATATGAGAAAAGCTTGGGGGAATACGAAACAGGGAAAGCAGCGTGTGAGGCAAGTGAGTTGGAATATCAAACTGCGTTGGCACAATACGAAGCAGGCAAAGCATATTTGACTCCAGAGGAGCAGACTGCGACGGAGCAGGAGCTGGCAATCTGGCGTGCAACCTTGGATCAGACGAAAACTACTTTAGATACAGCTAAGACACAGTTAGATGCAGCTTCCGCACAGTTTGCAACTGCAAAGTCTACCTTAGATGCAGAAGGTAAAAAGATTGCCAAGGCTGAGAAGCAATTGAAGGCTGCAAAGAAAGAGTTAGATAAAGGTGGTAAGCAGATTGAAGAAGCAAAAAAGCAATTTGCTACGGCTAAAAGTAAGATTCGTCAAAGCGAAAGTGATTTGACGACGGCAAAGCTTGAAATAGAAGACGGTCAGACGGAATATGATGACGCAAAGAAAGAATTTGATGCAGAGATTGCAGACGCCGAGGAAGAGATTGCGGATGCAAAGGAAGAGCTGGAGGACTTGGAAAAGCCAGAGGTATTTGTGTTAGGGAGAAATGTCAATTCCGGCTATGCAGGCTTTGAAAATGATGCTGCCATCATTGCAGGTGTCGGTCGCGTATTCCCATTTTTCTTCTTTTTGGTTGCCGCGTTGGTGTGTATGACAACCATGGCAAGAATGGTGGAGGAGCAGCGTACCCAGATCGGTGTGCTAAAGGCATTGGGATATTCCAATGGTTCTATCATTGGTAAATATGTAACCTACTCTGGAAGTGCAGCGATTGTTGGTTCTATTATTGGTTTTTTTGCAGGTTCATGGGCATTTTCTATTGTAATATGGACCTCATATAAGATGATGTATGATATGGGAGATTTGCGATATGTATGGAATTTGCCATTGATAATAGGCTGTACGATTGTGGCGGTAATTTGTTCTGCGGGAGCAACCTTTTATGCGTGTCATCAGGAATTGAAGGAAATGGCAGCAGCCCTTATGCGACCAAAGGCTCCAAAGGTTGGAAAGCGAGTATTGTTAGAGCGTATTCCATTTATCTGGAATCGTTTGAAGTTCTTAGATAAGGTGTCAGTGCGTAATCTGTTCCGATACAAGAGACGTTTTCTTATGATGATTATTGGTGTCAGTGGTTGTACGGCACTATTGGTAACTGGTATGGGTATCAAGGATTCCATTGCAACCATTGCAGATACGCAGTATGGAACCATTGCTCTTTATGATATGGTGGTAGTGACTGAGGAAGATGTTACGGTAGAGGGTGTAAAAGATTCTATGCGTGTATCTTCTAAGAGTGCGGATATGGAAGCCAATGATAAGGTAAAGGGTGTGAATATCCTTGTGCCAGAGAATCTTACAGAAGTTGCAACCTTTATGGATTTGCATACTGTGGATGGTGAAACAGTTTCCATGCCAAAGGATGGCGAGATTTTGATGTCCTACAATATGGCGGAAAGCTTCAAGGTAGGGATAGGGGATGAACTATCCATGCAAAATGAAGAACTAGTAGGCGGTACTGTGGTAGTCTCTGGCATCTATGAAAACTATTTTGACCATTTTGTTTTGATGAATCAGACGACCTATCAGGAATTGTTCCGGGAGGAAGCAGAGCTGAACCAATTGTATGTTAATGTGAAAGACGGTGTAGATGTTAAGACAGTTTCCGCTTCGTTTATGAAAGAGGATGATGTCAGCGCTGTAATTGTGAGCAGGGATATTGAGGACAATTATTCGGATATGATGGCTAGTCTTGACTATGTTGTACTTTTGGTGGTTGCATGTGCGGCAATGCTTGCATTTGTCGTAATCTATAACCTGAACAACATTAATATCACAGAGCGTATTCGTGAAATTGCAACGATTAAGGTGCTAGGCTTCTACAAGGAAGAAAGTAACTCTTATGTGTTCCGTGAGAACTTTATTATGACCTTGATTGCTAGTCTTGTGGGCGTGGTGCTTGGTTACTTCCTACACCAGTTTGTTATGACACAGATTAAGGTGGATAATGTAGCATTTGATATACATGTGGAAGAGATAAGCTATGTGATTAGTGTGGTTTTGACCTTATTATTCAATCAGATTGTGAACTGGACGATGTCCGGTAAGCTGGAGAAGATTGATATGGCAGAGTCGCTAAAGAGTGTGGAGTAAAATGTGTATTGAAGCTCTAGGGCACATTCGAAACGCTTGACTCTGAGTAGTTGCAAATTATGTAAGTATATTCTATACTTAAAGGGTATAGAAGTTATGGAAAGAGGGGTGATACAAGTGGGTATTTATCTGAATCCGGGTAATGAAGGATTTCGCACAGCGATTTCATCAAAAATATACGTGGATAAAACAGGCTTATTAGAGTATACGAATTCGGTACTAGATTCAGAGCAGGGACGCATTTGTATCAGTAGACCGAGAAGATTTGGTAAATCTATTGCCGCTGAAATGTTGGTTGCTTATTATGGTAAAGGATATTCCTCTGATGAATTGTTTCAAGGCTTGAAGATTGAAAAGGCTTCGGATTATAGAAATCATTTAAACCAATATAATGTAATCCATGTTGATATGAATACACTACGACACAGACGTATTGCAGGGACAAGAGATAAGATTTCTGCAATGGAAACAGTGGATAGGTTTCACATGGAAGTGATTCGTGAACTTCGAGAGGAATTTGGTGAATGTGTCAAGGAACAGGTTACCGATTTACCTACAGCATTGATGAATGTGTATGAGGCAACTGGTGACAAATTCGTTATCATCATTGATGAGTGGGATACCTTGTTCCGTGAAGATAAGCAGGATGAGAGAGCACAAGAAGCGTACATTGATATGTTTCGTGGCTTATTCAAGGATGCACCATCCAAGAAGTTTTTGAAGCTCGCATATATTACAGGTATCTTGCCGATTAAGAAATATGGTACGCAATCTGCCTTGAATAACTTTGATGAGTTTACTATGACGAATCCTAGTGTATTAGCAGAGTATGTTGGTTTTACCGAGGATGAGGTAAAGGCATTATGTACAGAATATGATATGGACTTTGCAGAGACGAAAAGATGGTATGACGGGTATTCTTTCCGAAAGGTTCAACATCTGTATAGTCCAAATTCTGTTGTCAAAGCAATGTGTAGGCATGATTTTGATAATTATTGGACACGTACAGAAACATATGAATCATTAAAAAATTACATTTGCATGAATTATGATGGTTTGAAGGATACGATTGTGCGTATGCTGGCAGGGGCGTCAGACAAAGTGAATTCCAACAAATTCCAAAATGATATGGTATCCTTTGAGAGTAAGGACGATATCTTAACTTTGTTGGTACATCTTGGATATCTTGCATATAATCAGGATACACAACAGGTGTATATTCCTAATGAAGAGGTGCGTAGCGAGTTTAAGAATGCAATTGAAGAGACCGGATGGGATTCTGTGATTCGTGCAATTGAAACTTCGGATGCACTGTTAAAGGCAACATGGAATGAGGATAGTGATGCCGTTGCTGCTGGAATTCAGAAGGTTCATATGGAGAATACTTCCATATTGCAATACAATGATGAGAATGCTTTGAGTTGTGTGGTTTCACTGGCATATTACAATGCAATCAATGAGTATACTTTGGTACGTGAAATGCCGGCTGGAAAAGGTTTTGCAGATATTGTATTTCTACCAAGAAAACATTCGGATAAGCCAGCAATGATTATGGAATTGAAGTATGATGGTTCTGTCGATTCGGCATTGAATCAGATTAAGACAAAGCAGTATGCGAGTGCGTTGAATGGTTATAAAGGAACCGTATTGTTGGTGGGAATTAATTATAATGCTAAGAGTAAAGAGCATCAGTGTAAAATTGAGAAAATGATTCTCGATTAAACATATATATTAGGTAATAAGACGTATGAACTGCAAAAGGTTCATGCGTCTTTCTTTTGGTCTAAGAATATAGTGATTGTGCATAATGATTGGTGAAATGTCATCATACACTCTTCGAATTTATCATACATTATAGGGAATGTGATTTGGAGCTAGATGTTTTAGTATGACCTTTGAGGAAATGATATATTACATAGATGACATTGTCTGGGGACCCGTCACGTTGCTTTTTTTGATGGGAACAGGAATTTACCTAACCGTTCGCACAGGCTTTCTTCCTTGGAAACGACTTCCTTATGCTTTACGGATTACCTTAAGCAAGGAAGCACGCTCCACCAAGGGCGAGGGGGATGTGTCTTCCTTTTCGGCTCTTACCACAACCCTTGCGGCAACCATTGGAACGGGAAATATTGTGGGTGTTGCCACAGCTATGGTAGCAGGAGGTCCGGGAGCGTTAATCTGGATGCTGATATCTGCCTGCTTTGGCATGTCTACCATGTTTGCAGAGTGTATGCTGTCTGTGAAATACCGCGAAGTAAATGAGAACGGTGAGATGTCAGGCGGCCCCATGTATACCATGCGAAAGGGCTTGAAGAATAAAAGGCTTGGAAAGGTGCTTGGCTGGTGTTTTGCCTTGTTTGCGGTGCTTGCGTCCTTTGGAATCGGAAATATGACACAAGCAAATTCCATTGCCTTAGCATTAAATGAAACCTTTGCTGTGCCAGTGGCAGATACTGGACTTGTGGTGACTGTTGCGGCTCTTTTGATTATTGTAGGGGGAATCAAGAGTATTTCTAAGGTGTCTTCCTTTGTGGTTCCGGTGATGGCTATTTTTTATATGATATGTGCGTTGATTGTTATTATCGGAAATATTGAAAATGTTCCATCTGGAATAATAGATATGCTTGTATCTGCATTTTCTTTAGAAGCAGTATCCGGTGGTGCAATAGGTACGGTTACGTCTGCAATGATGGAGGCAGCGCGTTATGGAATTGCCAGAGGGGTGTTTTCCAATGAAGCGGGAATGGGTTCTTCTGCGATTACTGCTGCTGCGGCTTCTACCGATAGCCATGTGCGACAAGGGTATATCAGTATGACAGGAACCTTCTGGGATACCATCGTGGTGTGTAGCGTGACAGGTCTTGCCATTGCGGCTTCTGGGGTATTGGAGACAGCAGGACCAGAGGTAGTTGGAACTGCTCTAACCATTCAGGCATTTGAGACGGTGTTGGGTTCTGCCGGAGGACTTTTTGTGTCTATTGGAATTACGCTGTTTGCCTTTGCAACTATCTTGGGCTGGGAGTATAACGGTGAGAAAGCATTTGAATATCTTGTGGGAACTCACAAGTGGAATACCCTGTACCGTATCGTATTTTCCTACATGGCATTTGTGGGAGCGACACAGTCGTTAGAGCTTGTGTGGGGGTTGTCGGATATCGCCAATGGGTTGATGGTGGTGCCGAACCTCATTTGCGTGTTGATGCTGAGTAATGAAGTTGTGAGGGATGCGAAGGAGTTTGAGAGGGGAAAGTGACGATAATAAAATGTGAATGCATAGATGCAAAGGTGTTGGGGAAGTTAGATGATGTATGAAAAGTGGTTGTTATAATGAAAAACAAATTGTATTTTATAAGGATTTTCGTTATACTAACTGTATATTTGAAAAAGGGACGTGAAAGATATGAATTATAAACCTTTACCAATTGGAGTAGACAATTTTGAAAAATTAGTCACGCGTGGATACTATTTGATCGATAAGACGTTGTTTGTAAAAGAACTTTTAGATAAAAAGAGTGATGTGAATCTGTTCACTCGTCCTCGTCGTTTTGGTAAAACCTTGAATATGAGCATGTTGCAGTATTTCTTTGAGGATGCGAGAACGGATGATGGCACAAAGCTAGATAATTCTTACTTATTTGATGGTCTCCAGATTATGGATGCTGGTGAGCAGTATGTTTCCCATATGGGACAGTATCCAGTAATTAATATGACCTTGAAGGGTGGAAAACAGTCGGATTATGAAACGGCGTTCTTAATGCTGAAACGTCAGATTACGGATGAATATAACCGTCATCTCTTTATTTTAAAGGATGAATGTCTGGCGGAACAGAAAGAAAGATACTTGGCAATTATGAGAGGACAAGTGGCTGATAATGAGTATAATGATGCGTTAAAATTCTTGTCCCAATGTTTGGAAAAATATTATGGAAAGAAAGCAATCATTCTCATTGATGAATATGATGTTCCGTTAGAGAATGCATACATGTGTGGATTTTACGATGAGATGATATCATTTATCCGTTCCCTGTTTGAGTCGTCCCTTAAGACAAACAGTAGCTTGGAATTTGCAGTAATAACAGGATGTCTTAGAATTTCGAAAGAATCTATCTTTACGGGAATGAATAACTTAAAGATTATATCGATACTAGATGCGAAATATGATGAGTATTTTGGATTTACAGACGCGGAAGTACAGAAGATATGTGATGATTATCATATGCCACATAAGTTTGAAACCTTTAAAGAGTGGTATAACGGATATTTGTTTGGTAATGCCAATGTATATAATCCATGGAGTGTAATTCAGTTGATGGATGATTTGGTTGAGGATGAGAATCAGTATCCGAAAGCATATTGGGCAAATACTAGTTCCAACAGCATTGTACGCAAATTGATTGAGATGGCTGATGAGGATACAAAGAAAGAGATTGAAGATTTGATTGAAGGTAAGACCATTGAAAAACCAATTCATGAAGATATTACTTATGATGAAGTGTATAAGACCATGGATAATCTTTGGAATTTTATGTTTTTTACCGGATATTTTCGTAAGGTTGGAGAGCGGGTAGATACCAATGACAATCGTTATGTGGAGCTTGCAATACCAAATCGGGAAGTCAAATATATCTTCCGTACCAAGATTCTTGGATGGTTTGATGAGAAGGTAAAGGCTCGTGACCGTTCTAAGCTATTTACCGCATTAGTGAATTTGGATGTGGAGACAGTTGAAGAAGAGATTGTGGATATGCTGTTAGAGACAATCAGTTTCAATGATGCATATGAAAGCTTCTATTACGGATTTCTTGCGGGAATCCTCTCCGGAATGAAGGGTTACATTGTGAAGTCCAACCGGGAAGGTGGAACTGGAAGAAGTGATTTGTTCATCCGACCGTTGACTAGAAGAAAGCCGGCGTATGTGTTGGAGTTCAAGGTTGCGGATAAATATAGCCAATTGGGAAAAGCAGCAGAGGACGCACTTGCGCAGATAGAAGACAGAGGATATGCAAGAGAATTGATTGATGATGAATATGCAACGGTGTACCGCTACGGAATCGCATTTTGCGGTAAGGATTGTATGGTGATGCTAGCGAGTGATGAAGAATAATATAATGCGAATAAGGAATGAGATATAAAAGGAAGGTAATACACAATTTCTCCCATGAGTTGAGTGTACCTTCCTTTTGCAATTTTCCTATTTTAGAACACCTTGTTTATGTTGAACTTCGATATAAAAACGAATTATACCCCATACTTCTTGTAACAACTAGCAAACTTTTCACACTTTCCTCACAGATTTTCTATTGCATTTTATTCCAAGCTCATCTATAATTCTCCATACAGTGAAATCTATTCAGTGTATCATTCGATATAAGCGCAGACTGAATTTCAAGGCATTCGCCACTTATTTCACACGATTTTATTTTAATTTTACAGGAGGATATTGCCTATGAAGCACGAAAACCAATTACATACTTTATCCACACTACCAAGTGGCAGGATTCGATACACTCTCACGAACGATTACATGTTCCGGGCTGTATTCCAGAAAAACCAAAATGCCCTCAAGGGACTTTTGTCAGCCTTACTTGGTATACCCAAAAATCAGATCAAGGAACTCCGAATTCTTAATCCCATTATTCTCGGTGAAACCATTGATGACAAAACCTGTATCCTTGATTTGCATCTACGGTTAAACAACAACGAACT
>CAYTOQ010000005.1:0-17996 GCA_964439445.1 uncultured Clostridium sp.
GTGACGAAAGGGTAATTGTAACGGATGTTTTATACACGGCATCTGATATAGAAGCGCGTTTGAGAGGCGAGATATAAAAGCTCGTGTTTATTTGAATTTGAGGAAGAGATATGGATATTAAATCGAAAAAGAAAAGCATACTTTGTACGATTGTTGCGAGCTACATAGTGTTTATGGCAGGATGGTATTTAAGGGAAACATATATTGATTTTTCTTATGTGAATCCTTATCTGGAAGCCTGTATTAATTTTGTAATCTATGGAATATGGTGGAGCGGTTTTGCCTTTTTTGCTGATTCATTGTTTTGGGACGAAGCTTAACTGGAATCTAAAAGAGATTCTTACGAAAAGTCCTCATTGGAAAACTTTACTAAAAGCAATACCAATTATATTGGGCTACTATTTCATTTGTTGGGGAGTTGTCGGATTTCGGTTTTCTTTGGAGATGAACTGGTTGGATTATTTGTTGACGGTTGTTGGAGTAGGATTTTTTGAAGAAAGTGTTTTTCGAGGATGGTTCTATAATGCTTGGAGTACGATTGTAAAGGAGAAGTATGCGAATATAATATCTGCCACAATGTTTGTATTTATACATTATCCAAGATGGTTTCAATTGGGGAGAACAACGGGTGATATTATATATGGAAGTCTCTATGTATTCGTGTTAGGAGTATTGTTTGGAGTGTTATTTCGAAAAAATCGCTCTATTTGGACTCCGGCAATATTGCATTCTGTTTGGGATGCGTTGGGATTTTTGATTTGATATCTAAAAGTATCGGAGTTTTAAATAAACATGAGAAAGTAAAAATTTGAATTTTCGAAAGAGTTAATTATATAAGGAATCTTATGAAACATTCACCTTTGAAGATGAGAGGTTTCAGAAAGCATTTTTTCTAGTGATTGAAGGAGGTAACCGTTGATGAGTGATGGAATGCTTGTTGGAGTAGGATTTTTAATTATAGGTGTGGTTCTTACTTCGATTGATGTTATTTTTATTATTTTGTACAAGAAGAAACGCAAACGTTGCAGTGTGGAAATTGTGGCAACAATCGTGGAAACTTTGCGTTATCGGAAACGAGGGGGAGATGGTCCTGAACACTATTATTATGCAGTCTATGAATATCAGTATAATGGTGTGACATACAATAATGAGTCAAAAATGGGAACCAATGGATGTCCGAAGATTGGCAAACTAAGGACAATCTACTTAAACCCAGAAAACCCGGAGGAATATATAGAGAAAAGATTTCTGACGTATTTACATATTGTGGTAGTGACTGTCATAAGTGGTGTTTTTAGTTTTATTGGATTAATGCTTATTTTAGCTGGGATTTTTTGATGTTATAGAATATCCTATGACAATAGGACGCTTGCTAAATAATAAAAAGGCACCTTTTTTTTGACGGAAAGCACTTGTAACTTTCAGTTTGGACATTCTTTGGGAAGGTACCAATAATGATTTACATATCTTGATTTTAAGGGACAGAGCGGAACACCTCTGTCTTCTTTTATTATTGGTTATATAGATGTCTTCAGCAAAAATGGGTATAATATAAGCAATGTATCATAGTTTTTAAGAAGCTTCTCGGAATGAAAGTAGGTGATAGTATGCCAGATACAATAAGCAACATTATATATGGGTTTTCAGTACAGTTAAGAAGATTATTAGGAAATGATCTATCTAAGGTTATTCTGTATGGTTCTTATGCAAGAGGAGATTTTCGAGAAAATTCAGATGTAGATGTTATGGTTTTGGTAAAAATATCTCCTAGAGAGATTGAGAAGATAGAAGAATCCGTCTTTGATTTGGTGTTTGATATAGAAATGGAGCATGGAATTCATATCTCTCCGATCATTAAGAATGAGGATCAGTTTGAGTATTGGGTAGATGTGTTACCATTTTATCGCAATGTCAGAAACGAGGGGGTTGAGATAAATGGATAACAAGGAAAAGAGGTTCAGAAGTATCTAAAGGAAAATGACTAGTTCCCGCTATTTTACTATTGTGAAAGTTCCCACAAAATTGCAAGATTTTTGCAAACTTTTTGCAGTAATGGAAGTCCTTGTTTTATAGGGGGTTGCAGCAAAATGTTATTGAATAGCTTAGAAAGCCTAGATAAATCAAGGCTTGCACATGATGATTAATGATGAATAATAATGCCAGATGATATGGGATGAACAATGGACAATTTCGTTCAGGTTCTAGTGGTAGTGATACCGTGTGGGTTCAATCTTTGCCGAATATTTCTTAACATTATTGATTACATTTAAACGAAACTTTATAAAATTAAGATTTTTGGAGAATTATCTTTAAAAAAATATACGAAAGTGAAAAAGTTTGTGTTTCTATCTTCCCATAAGGAATCATTTATGATATGATACATAAGATTATTATTGGATTTTTAGGAGAAATAATAAGCACTTAATTTAATTAATCATAGATAGATTTGGAAAATGTCAGGAGGGCTAGGTATGAAACCATTAAAGGATTTAACAAAAGCAGAACTGTTGGTGATGAAAGAAGCATTATCACAGGAATATAAGGATGCACAGGCAAAGGGTTTACAGTTGAATATGGCAAGAGGTAAGCCAGGAGTATCTCAGCTAGAGCTTGCTATGCCGATGCTGGATGTAATTAATAGCTCATCTGATATGAGAACGATGTTAGGTAATGATACACGTAACTATGGTGATTTGGATGGTATTGGTGAGTGCAGACGTTTGATGGCAGATATGATGTCTGTGCAGAAAGACAATGTCATTGTATGTGGTAATTCGAGTCTTAATATTATGTATGATACCGTTTCACGCTCTATGACTAAGGGTGTGAATGGTTCCACACCATGGTGCAAGCTAGATAAGGTGAAATTCTTGTGTCCGGTTCCAGGTTATGACAGACATTTTGCGATTACAGAGTACTTTGGAATAGAGATGATTAATATTCCTCTTTATGAGGATGGTCCGGATATGGATATGGTGGAGCAGTATGTGAATAATGATGAGGCGGTGAAGGGTATCTGGTGTGTGCCAAAGTACTCAAACCCAACAGGAATTTCTTATTCCGATGAAGTGGTTCGTCGCTTTGCAAACCTGAAACCGGCAGCAGAGGATTTCCGCATTTATTGGGATAATGCATATTGCATTCATCATTTATACGATGATAAGCATGACGAGATTTTAAATATTTTAGAGGAGTGTGAGAAGGCAGGTAATCCGAATATGGTTTACATTTTTGCTTCTACCTCTAAGATTAGTTTCCCTGGTTCTGGTGTGTCTGCAATCGCTACCTCTATAGAAAATGTGAAGTTTATTATGAGTCAGATGACAATCCAGACCATTGGACATGATAAGATTAACCAGCTTAGACATACCAAGTTCTTCAAGAACATCGAGGGCTTGGAGGCTCATATGAAGAAGCACGCGGAGCTTATGCGTCCTAAGTTTGAGGCGGTATTGGATGTGCTGAATGAAGAGCTTGCCGGCTTGGAGATTGGTAGCTGGATTGAGCCAAGAGGAGGATATTTTATCTCCTTTGATGCGATGGAAGGCTGTGCGAAAGAAATTGTTGCAAAGTGTAAGGATGCAGGTGTGATTATGACAGGTGCAGGTGCGACTTATCCATATGGTAAGGACCCTAAGGATAGCAACATTCGTATTGCTCCATCTTTCCCAACACCAGAGGAAATGCATGAGGCAGCGAAGCTTTTTGCACTTTGCGTGAAGATTGTCAGTGTGGATAAGATTTTGGCTACGATGTAATAGAAGTATGCGAATAACAAGGGTGAGTAAGCGATGCTTGCTCACTTTTCCTTTTGAGATATCCGTATAGGAGGAAATGGTATGGCAAAGAAAGAAAACAAAACCAATGCAATGCGCATGTTGGACAAGAATAAGATTTCATACAAGGTTAACACCTATGAATGTGATGAGTTTGTAGATGGCATGCAAATAGCGGATAAGAACGGACAGGCATACGAGCAGTCGTTTAAAACCTTGGTGACAGTTGGAAAGAGCGGTGGATATTATGTGTTTGTTCTTCCGGTAGATAAGGAGATTGATTTTAAGAAAGCTGCAAAGATTGTGGGAGAAAAGTCAGTGGAAATGATTTCGGTTAAAGATATTAATGCTGTAACAGGTTATATTCGTGGCGGTTGTACCCCTCTTGGTATGAAGAAGTTGTATCCTACGGTGATTGAGGAAAGTGCACAGAATTTTGATGAGATTATTATTAGTGGTGGAAAATTAGGTGTGCAGATTATAGTGAACCCTATGGATTTAGCAAAATGTGTGAGTGGGCGATTTGCGTCCGTGATTTCTATGTAATAAATGATTGTTTGTGAGAGGAACGATTGATGAGCAACGAAAGCAATTAGAAGAAAAGGAAAGAATGATACACGAAACGCAAAAGAATGCAAAAGAAATGTAAAAGAAATTGAAAAATAACTAAACTTTTCGAGATGTATTTCCGATACATAATATGAAAGGGTGAAGTGGCGGAACATGGATGCTCTGCCACTTCTTTTTTACTTTATAGGAAATTTCGTTGAAATTGTCCTATAAAGTAAAAAACGCTCTGCGAGGATGCGCAGCTCGCGGAAAAGAAGTTTGTCCTTTGGACACCGCTCACGCGCGAAGAGTTTGCAAGCAAACTCTTTGTTCTTATATTGCACTTGTTGGCATAAGGATATGCAACAGTTTTACACCCTTTCGAATATCTACATATTTCATGGAAAAGAAAGGAGTTGAGTACCATGAAAATCAGCGAGAGTGCTGTGGCGTTATCGGGTAAACGCAGCTACAGTCAATTTCAGGAAACCCGGGTGGAGTCCGTTACCATGAGTGCGTCTAAGTGGAACGAACTGCAGCAAGCTTTGGAGAACAATCCGGCGGAGCTTTCAATCTCAAAGGAATCCCAATCGTTGTTGGAAAAACTGAAGGAACAGGAGAAGAAAGAGGGCAAGGGTGAACAGGTAGCATTAACCAATATGCTACAAAGGGCGTCTGAGGTACAGTCACAAGTGCCAGTGGTAAAGACGGAAGATGACCATATGATTCAAACTTTGCGTCGTATCTTAGCAATGCTCAAAGCCATTCGCAATGGTGAAGGTTTGTCCTATCTTGGTAAACTTCGCTCTATGCAGGTGGAGGATGTTATGGAGGAAGACCAGCATTTTGGTGTTAGTGCACAACGTGGAGGAAAGACATTTTCTCTTTCACAGAATGTAAATGTTTTAGATCTTCGCAGTGCAACGACAACTGCTCTGTCCTCAACTACGATTTCCAATACGGGAAATGGTAATGCGAGCACTGTGTTAGGGACAGGTGCTACCGCTTGGGTTCGTCATACGGAGAAAAGTGGATTCATGATGGAGCAGGAAAGTGTTTCTTTTTCGGCTACTGGAATTGTGAAGACGGCAGATGGTAGGGAGATTAACTTTGGCGTAGACTTAGAAATGTCTAGGGGTTTTGCAGGTTCCTTTTTGGAATCCACCACGGAGGATGTTGTGTTGACTGACCCGTTGGTTATCAACCTGGAGGCAGGGACGGCATCGGTTTCTGACCAGAAATTCTTCTTTGATTTGGACGCAGATGGAGACAAGGAGGAAATATCTTCATTGGGACAGGGCAGTGGATTTTTGGCCTTTGACAAGAATGGAGATGGAATCATCAATGACGGTTCAGAGTTGTTTGGAACCAAATCGGGAGACGGTTTTGCAGACCTGGCACAATATGACGAGGATGGCAATGGCTGGATTGATGAGAATGACCAGATATTCAAGAATTTGAAGGTTTGGACGAAGGATGCAGAAGGAAACGATACGCTGGTGGATTTGAAAAGTGCGGATGTAGGTGCAATCTATCTTGGAAGCGCCAACACGCAGTTTCATCTGAATGATGCCAGTAACAAGACCAATGGTGTAATCCAAAAAACGGGTGTTTTCTTAAGAGAGAGCGGTTCGGTTGGAACGGTACAGCATTTGGATTTGGCAGTGTAATATGTGAGGTGAAGAAAAAGTTTTCACCGTGAAAAGTGAATAACAAGGGAAGACACAGCCCTTGAAATAGTACCTAGTGGACTACCATATTCGTGTGGCGTTTTCGTTGATTGCATGGACGGAAACGCTGCACATATATCGGTGGTCTTTTTGTGTTATAAAACCTGTCAAGCGGATATATCTTCTGCAAGCTTGCTTGTAAGAAGATGTATCCATTTGACAGGCTAAGCATCATAAGCATGAAGGCCGATAGGCCGGAATGCGAATGATGTGAAGCAATTGCGGGAGCACGAAGTGCGTAGCAATTGTTTTATAACATAGAGATAATATATATCATTTTGCATCTTAATAAATTTTTTAGAAAATAATAATTGACATATTACTGTTAATGCTGTATATATAACATATAAACAGTTGAGAGCGAGACATGTACAGTTATATAAACAGAAGCATAGACCGAATTATCATTTATCTCGACGGTGTAGACATTAGAAGAAAACAGACGGAACAATCAATATATTTACGAAAAGAGAGGTAAGGAATATGAATCAGGAATTACTAGAAAAATGCCAGTTATTTGTGGAAAACAAGAATGCTTTGGACAAGGGATTCGTATGGGATGGTGCAACCATTATGCCGGTATGTGCCATGTTATACGCACAGAACAATCAGAAGGTAGACGTAGAGAAAATGAAGGGATGTAGAAAACTACTGAAAGGGAAAGTTGGTGTGTTTTCATGTTTGAGAAGCTATGGAGAGATGGTGTTGCTTACGAAGATGGCTTTGTCAGAGAATCCAACTGATTACTTGGAGAAGACGCTTCAGGCATACTCACTGTTTAAAAAGTACAAATTATCCGAGGATGCATTTACTGCTTTAGCAGCCATGTTGTTGGTAGAGTATGTGGATATGACAAGATGGGAACTGACTTTAGAAGGTGCCCAGAGAATCTATACACGCATGAAAAAAGATCATCCGTTTTTGACCGGGACAGAAGATGTATCCTTTGCGATTTTGATGGCAATGTCAGATTTGCCGGAGGAATGGATGATGCAGGAGATGGAAGCTTGCTATAAGGTATTGCATAAGAGATTCGGAGCTACGGATGGATTACAGTCTTTGAGTCATGTTTTGGCTATGAATAGAGAAGAAACAGCGAAAAAATGTGACGCTGTTTTGGAATTAGATGCAGCATTTAAAGATAAGAAAAGGCGTTTTGATAGCAATGGAATTGTTATGTATGCCAGTCTTTATATGATGCAGATGAATCAAGAAGAAATGTTGGATACTATCATTGAGGTGGATACGTATTTGAAACAACAAAAGGGATTTGGAGTTTTTGGCGTAGACTCCTATCAGAGATTGATGTATGCAACAACACTGGTGATGAATCAGTATGAAAGAAATGAAAACAGTATGCAAATGTCAATGTTAAATAATGTGATTGCAACAATTATTGCAGAATATACTGCAATGCTTGCAACACTAACAGTTGTGATGGTTGCTTCAACCACAGCGAACAACTGATGGAAAAGCTGGGAGACAGCAAGAAGGGACAATGTGTAAAGAAGCATGAAAAAGAATAGGATAGGAAACGCAATAGGCAGGTGAAGAAATGAAAATATTACAAAATTCAGGAGTTCCCATATACCAGCAGATAGCCGAGCAATTTAAGGCAGATATTTTGGCAGGCAGGATGAAGCAGGGAGAATATCTTCCCTCAATACGAGGTTTGGCGAAGGATTTGCGAATCAGTGTTATCACAACCATGAAAGCGTATGAGGAGCTAGAGCAACAAGGACTTATCACAGCGGTGCAGGGCAAGGGATATTACGTCAATGCACAGGATAGTGAGATGCTTAGAGAACAACATATGAGAAAGATGGAAGAGCATTTAACCAATGCAATATCGGCAGCAAGGATTGCGGGAGTGTCCGATAGTGAATTAGTTGAAACCTTGCAGATATTGCTGAAGGCAGATGGTGAAATGTAGAGTGACGTATTAAGGACATACATGTAGAATGAACATCTATAGAAACAAGATTTGTAGAGAGAAAGAATTAGCGAAAAGGAAAGGGAATGTGTATGGAAATGAGTTCGGTTGTAAAAATCAAGGATTTGAAAAAGCGTTTTAAGGGATTTGAATTGGATATTCCGGAATTGCAGATTCCAGAAGGATTTGCAACAGCACTTATCGGTGAAAATGGTGCTGGAAAGAGTACGTTGATGAAGATTCTTGCAGGAGTGAGATTAGATTATAAGGGTGAGCTTACCTACTATGATGGAACTCTTTCGGATGAAGAAGTGCGTGAACGAAATGGTTATGCGGATGCAAGTAATTATTTTCTACCACATTGGACCGTAGAAGCAGTTGCGGAATTAAATGAATTGTTATTTGAGCATTTTGACAAGGAGAAATATGAAACGCTTTGTAAGGATTTGGGAATTTGGGAGAGCAAGGGAAAAAGTGTAAGCAAGCTTTCCGATGGTATGAAAATGAAGACTATGCTTGCCGGCGTATTTGCAAGGGAGACGAACCTTTTGCTGTTAGATGAGCCTGCTTCACCGCTGGACCCGTTGATGCGTGATGAGCTTTGCTCTATGATTCGCGATTACATTGATGAGGGGAACGGCAACAAGACAGTGTTCTTTTCTACCCATAATGTGTTGGATATGGAAAATGTAACAGACTATGCAGTAATTATGGAGCAGGGGCAGATTGTGGAACAGGGCTTTGTGGAAGATTTGAAGGAGAAATACATTCTTGTAAAGGGCGAAAAGGAAGATGTGGATAAGCTTCAAAACATATTGATTGGATTCCAGAAAAATTCATATGGTTGTGAGGGTTTATGCAAGGCACAAGATTTGGATAAGTTGGCAGGTTTTGATGTTGCCACAGAGACACCGAATCTTTCGCAGATTTGCGTAGCAGTGATGAAGCAGTATACAAAGCTTAACAGAAAATGAGGTGAACATAGATGAAAGATGCGATTAAGATGTATCATTTATTCTTTCCGAGAAAATGGTTCATAGTATTAGTTTATATTCTATATCCGGCAGTGATTGGCCTGCTTGGAATGTGGTGCTTTAAGATTGGTCCTATAGTGGGAACGGTGATGAGTCTTATGTTGTCTACGTCTTTCGTAGTCTGTGGGGAGTATATCTTGGATGTGTATATGCTATTTGGTGTTGCTGCAAAGGATAACCGTTCTTTAGAATATGTAAAATCATCTGCCAAGGGAGTGTACTTGTTACAGGAAGCTCTTTATGGAGATGGTTTTCGAAGAATTGTGACAACAGTGGCTTCCTATGGATTGTTGTATATAATGATGAGATATACATTTATGAAGGAGGCAAGCTTTATCGCCTTGGCAAATGATGGTGAAGCCTTGGAATGTCCGCGTGGAATAGTTTTTGTACAGTGTGCATTGCTTGCATTGTTGTTTGTGGAAGCCGGTCTTACATTTACAAGACGAACCAAGAATGTGTTGATTAATCTATTGGTCTTGTATCTAATGTCTGCCCTTGCCTGTTCGCTTGCAATGGCTGCTGAGGAATATACCAGCACCTTGACAGTGGGAATCAGTGGCGTTTTATTAATAGTCATCTGGATTGTAAGCCGTAAAGTTTTGATTAAGAGAGTGAGGGAAAGTTTCTATGATGAAGGATATAAAGAATTGCTTCAAACTACTTAAGCATGGATATCAGATGACAGATAATGTGGTTGCTGCACTTTTATTTGTGGCAATAGGAGTCTTTTTTGTTATATTCACAGGATATGAGCAGTTAATACTATGTGCGGTGTATCTTTTCTTGGCAATTTTGTTCATATCTCAATCCATGTATATGATGTTGTTCTCGGGATTTGTAGCCGCCTCTCCTGGGCGCAAGCTTGTGGAATTCCGTTATATGGATATTTTAAATGTACTAGGTGGCATTATTGTAGCAATTGTTGTATTGCTTATGGCATTTATCGGAAAAAACAATCAGATGGAGGGTGCATCTATGGAAACCCTTTTGGTGATTAGTGGCTTAATGGCAATTGTTATGTACTGCTACATGAGCATGTCGTATAAGCAGATGTTACTAGGAACAGTATTATTTTTTGTTACCTTTTTCTTTGCAATGAATTTCACGGAAAATAAGGCTAGTGTCTTGTTAACCAATGCCTTAGAAGGAAAAACAGCATTAGCGGTGGTGATTTTCCTCGTAGAGATTGTAATCGGAATTGTATTAGCCCATGGAATCCGAAAGCTTTTGTATCGCAAGAGTATGTCCAAATGGGCGGGAAGTGCGAAGCTTCGCATGGAGCAGTCGTGATACTTGATAGAAACGAAAAAGAGTTTTTGCCTGCGCAAACGAATGTAGAATGACAATGTATACCTATGGTTGCATTGTCATTCTTTTATTTTATGTGGTATACTTGTCTTGTTTGAGGTGAAATCTATAGATAGAAAAATGCAGAAATCGAGATAAATAGATGTTTGCATAAAGGAGTTGATAACATGAAAATTACTATGCCGGACAATGCAAACCGGATTATTCATACATTACAGGAAGCGGGCTACGAAGCCTATATTGTTGGCGGATGTGTCAGAGATGCTATACTTGGAAGGGAGCCGGGGGATTGGGACATTACCACCTCTGCAAAGCCGGAAGAAGTGAAAGCCTTATTTCGCAGAACGATAGATACTGGTATTGAGCATGGAACGGTTACCGTTATGCTGGATAAGGAAGGCTATGAGGTAACCACTTATCGTGTGGATGGAAAGTATGAGGATCACAGAAGACCGACATCGGTAACATTTACTGCCAGTTTGATAGAGGATATGAAACGCCGTGATTTTACGATTAATGCAATGGCGTACAATGAGACGGAAGGTGTCATTGACCATTTTGACGGAATGAAGGATTTGGAACGAAAAGTTATTCGTTGTGTGGGCGAGCCCAAGGAGCGGTTTGATGAGGATGCGCTTCGCATTTTGCGTGCACTTCGTTTTTCGGCGCAATTGGATTTTACAATCGAAGAAAGAACACAGGAGGCAATCCGTAATCAGGCGGTATTTCTTAAAGATATTAGTGCAGAACGCATTCATGTAGAGCTTACCAAGCTGCTTACATCAAAGCATCCGGAACGACTTCGGGTAGCCTATGAATTGGGAGTGACGAAGATTGTGTTGCCGGAATTTGATGCGATGATGGAGACGGAGCAGAATAACAAGCATCACCAGTATAATGTAGGAGAACATACTCTGCATGCTGTGATGGAGGTACAACCGACGGAAGTCATGCGCTGGGCGGCGCTTTTACATGATGTGGCAAAGCCGTGTACCAAAACCAGTGACGAGGCGGGAGACCATTTTTACGAGCACGGTATAGTGGGAGTGCGTATGGCGGAGGACGTGTTAAGGCGTTTGAAATTTGATAATGCAACCATTGAAAAGGTGAAGCGTCTCGTTGGGTGGCACGACTATGGAATGGGTGAAAAACCTTCGCTTCGTTCGTTTCGCAAATCGTTAAGTAAAATGGGTGCAGATTTGTTTGAGGAATATACGGATATTAAGCGGGCAGATATTCTTGCACAGAGTAGTTATATGCGCGAAGAAAAGTTAGCTACATTGGAGCAACTGAAGCAGTATTATCAGACGGTGATGGATGAAAAACAGTGTTTGACAATAAAAGATTTGGAATTAGATGGAAAAGCACTAATGGATATGGGAATGAAGCCTGGAAAGGAAATGGGAATGATGCTTCACTATCTTTTGGACTGCGTTTTGCAGGAGCCAGAGTGGAATACCCGTGAGAAATTAATGGAACTAGTACAAGAGAAATTATCATAATTATTACCCCTCCTTCATAATATGAAAAAGGAAAAGGAGGGGATTTTTAGTGGCAGAAAAACTAGCAGAGGTATATGAAAAATATGATATGGAAGTTCTCGGTACAAGGAGAGGCCGGGGTGCAACCATTATTACTACGATGAATGGTGTTCGTATATTGGAACCATTTCGCGGAAGCATTGTTCGACTGGAACAGGAGCATGTGCTGAAGAATTTATTTGCAAAAGAGGGTTTTTGTGATTTGGATTTGTTTTTTTCTAACAAAGATGGAGAATTGTTGACCTATGACAAATATCGTCAGCCCTATGTGTTGAAAAAACATTTTGAGGGAGAAGAGTGCGATATGCGCAATGTAGCGGATGTGGTAAGAGCTGTTGAAAAGCTGGCGGATTTTCATGTGGTTGGGAAAAAGGTGGCAGAAACGTTTCAAGAGGAATGGGAAACGATAAAATGTCAAAAAGAAAGAGAACGAATAGGGGAGCTTCGGCAGATGGTCGAGGATGGCGAGGAGCTAGACAGAATTGCGCAGATATATGGAATGACACTGATGGAATTGGTGGAGCTGTTGAAGGAAGAGGATGCTGTTTCGCATCTGAAACCGCAAGGTGGTGCAGAAGATGTTAAGCAGCATAACATGGAGACTGTATTGGATACCTTTGTCAGACGGAATCGGGAACTTCGAAAAATTAGAAGATTTGTGGGAAAGGTAAAAAGAAAAAATGCGTTTGAAAATTTGTTCTTAAAGGTTTTTCCGGAATATTATAATTTGGGAATGCAGTGTGAGGAGAGCTTTGAGCATGTGGGGCAGGATGGTGATAGCTTAGATGTGGAGCATGTGATGAAATGTCATTACGGAATTTGTCATGGAAACTATAACCAGCACAATATCTTGTTAGGTGACAAATCGGAGGCAATTGTACATTGTGAGCGTTTTTCCCGAGGGAATCAGCTAGAGGATTTATATCAGTTTGCCAGAAAGGTGATGGAGAAGAATCATTTTGACTATGAGACGTTAGAGATTGTTCTTAGAACCTATGCAAAGCGAATCGAATTAAAGAAGGAGGATTACCGATATATTTATGTGCTGTTCTCCTATCCTGAGAAGTTCTGGAAAATTGCGAATGGATATTATAATACAAACAAAGCATTCTTATCGCCGAAATATATAGAAAAATTGGAAACGGTAATTCAACAAGAGAGAGAAAAGGCAGAGATGTTGTCGCAATTTTTGGCTTTTCATTTGTAATATTATTGGGTATAATAGGGACACTTGATGAGTACGAATTAGGAGAAATATATGAAGATACGCAGGAAAAATAGTTGGATAAAGTGTACCATATTGTTTATGGTATTTCTGCTGGCCGGTATTTTATCGGTTGGTTGTGGAAGAGAAATAACAGCACCAACCTATGATGAGGAGATGGACCCGGCAGAGGAGATAGAAGTCTTTGCTATGGTATCGAGCTTGGATGAGGTGAATGGTGAGATTACCATTCGAAGTATGGAGTATGATACAGAGAAGGTATTGGTATTCAATGGCTCTGCAGATGTGCGGGATAAATATGGAGATGTTATGCCGATGACAAATGTAGAGCTTGGAAGCATTGTGGAAGTTGTATATGATGCAAAACGGGATAAGCTGCTTTCTTTATACATAAGCGACAGAGATTCTATTTCCAAGGTGGAGTCGGTTTCGGGAGCAACCCTTGATTATATAGAGAATACGGTTCGGATAAATGGAACGACATATTCTATGATGGATAATGTGGCAGCGTTTTCAGATGATGTAGAGATTGAGATAAATGAAATTTGCTCCGAGGATCAGTTGACTGTTTGGATGTATAACGATAAGGTGTGTGCATTTTATGTGGAGCTAGGACATGGATTTGTAAAATTGTCTGACTATGCAACCTATATTGGTGGTATGGTCGAAATTGGATATGATGTGATTGTTCCGGTTACAGAGGATATGCTGCTTACGGTAAGAGAGGGGAAATATACCTTGCGTATTACAAAGGGCGATGATGTGGGCACTAAGACTGTGGAGGTAATTAAGAATCAGGAAATCAACGTTTCGTTGGCGGACATTGCGATAGAACCAAAGCAGACGGGTTCCATTTTGTTTAAGGTTACTCCGGCTGATGCAGCAGTGTATATAGATGGAAAAAAGGTAAACACAGAGGGTGCGATTGATATTACTTATGGTAAGCACAAGATTAATATTATTGCAACAGGGTATCAGAGCTATAGTGCAACATTTAATGTGAATTACGCTTATAAGATAAAGGAATATGTGTTGGTGAAGGAGGACGAAGAGACGACGACGGAGTCTGGCAGTTCGGATAGTTCTACTACGACAGAAACTTCTACTACAACCGAGACCACGACGGAGCAATCCACGGAAACCACTACGAATGACTTGAGTGTAAAGGATGTTTCTACTACGACAGGTGAGAAAACATCCAACAAAGTAATAGTCAGTGCACCGCTTGGGGTGAGTGTGTATTTTGATGGAGAATATTTAGGAATTGCTCCAATTTCCTTTACAAAAGTGACTGGAAGTCATATAATAACGTTTAGTCAAACTGGCTATTTATCGAAAAGTTACACAGTTAACTTTACGGATGATGGGGAAGATGTGACTCTGAGCTATGAGGATTTGGTATCCATATCTAGCTTGATAGAGTAAATGTGCTTGGCATTAACAAGGAGAGAGTTGTGGACAAGCAGGTGGGGCATCATTTATATAGATGTGAATGGTAAGAAAGGAGTTTGTTATGAATTACAAACAGATTTACGAGGAGTGGATGAGCAATCCATATTTTGATGAAGGCACAAAGCAAGAACTTGCAACAATTGCAGAGGATGAGAAAGAGATTGAAGAACGTTTTTATGCGGATTTGGTATTTGGTACAGCGGGACTTCGTGGTATTATCGGAGCAGGAATCAATCGCATGAATAAGTATGTAGTTCGTCGTGCAACACAGGGACTTGCCAATTACATAAAGAAACAGGGTGGACAAGAGAAGGGAGTTGTAATTGCATATGACTCACGTAGAATGTCACCAGAGTTTTCAGAGGAGGCAGCGCTTTGTTTGGCTGCGAACGGAATTAAAGCATATCGTTTTGAGTCTCTTCGCCCAACGCCAGAGTTGTCTTTTGCAGTTCGTCATTTGGGATGTATTGCAGGTATCAATGTAACTGCAAGCCACAATCCACCAGAGTATAATGGCTATAAGGTATATTGGGAGGATGGTGCGCAGATTACGCCACCTCACGATACAGGAATTATGGCAGAGGTTAAGGAAATCGCAGACTTATCGACTTGTAAAACGATGGATAAGGATGAGGCTGTTAAAGCAGGTTTGTATGTGACAATCGGTGCAGAAGTAGATGATGTTTATATTGCAGAGCTTAAGAAATTGGTTCTTCGTCAGGATTGTATTGACCAATATGGTAAGGATATTAAGATTGTCTATACACCACTTCATGGAACTGGTAATCTTCCTGCAAGAAGAGTGTTAAAAGAGATTGGTTTTGAGAATGTATATGTAGTTCCGGAACAGGAATTGCCAGATGGTGAATTCCCAACTGTTAGTTATCCAAATCCCGAGGCAGAGGAAGCATTTGAATTGGCGTTAAAGCTTGCAAAGGAGAAGGATGCTGATTTGGTATTGGCTACTGATCCGGATGCAGACCGTCTTGGTGTGTATGTGAAGGATTCTAAGACTGGTGAATACATCACATTGACAGGTAATATGTCAGGCTGTTTGTTGGCAGACTATGAAATTGGTCAGATGAAGGAGTTGAATGGTTCCCTTCCAGAGGATGGAGCGTTGATTAAAACAATCGTTACTTCCAATTTGGCAGATGAGATTGCAAAGGGATATAACATCAAGTTAATTGAAGTGTTAACTGGATTCAAGTATATTGGACAGCAGATTTTGAATTTTGAGACAAGTGGCAAGGGAACTTATTTGTTTGGATTTGAGGAGAGCTATGGATGCTTGATAGGTACGCATGCAAGAGATAAGGATGCGATTGTTGCTACGATGGCACTTTGCGAGGCTGCTGCATATTTCAAGAGCCGGGGTAAGACCTTGTGGGATGCAATGGTAGATATGTATGACAAGTATGGTTATTGTATCGATGCGATTCAATCTGTTTCCTTGAAGGGAATTGAAGGTCTTGCTAAGATTCAAGAGATTATGGAAACCCTTAGAAAGAATACACCAACCAAGATTGGTAAGTATGAAGTGTTATCAGCAAGGGATTACAGAAAGGACATCATTAAGAATCTTGCTACAGGTGAGGTTACCTCGACAGGTCTTCCTAACTCTAACGTACTTTATTATGATATGAGTGATTCGGCCTGGTTGTGTGTAAGACCATCTGGAACAGAACCAAAGGTTAAGTTCTATTATGGTGTGAAGGGAACTTCCTTAGAGGAAGCACAGCAAATGTCTAAGGAATTAGGCGAGGATGTACTTGCAATGATTAATCAGATGTTGTAATAGAATAGGAATATTTAATGAGAAAATGACGCGGAATAGGAATTATTCGGCGTCATTTTCAATGTTAGATTAAGATTTCTCTTTTACAATATCCTCATCTTTTACGAGGAGGAGTGTGTTATGAAGAAAATAGTAGCATATTTATTGGTGCTGATTCTGGTGTTGCAGCCGGCAACATTGGAGGTACAAGCAGCGGGGATGTTGAAGGTTACCAATGTCGCGAATGACGCCATTTATATGGCGAAGGGAAGCAGCTTTACATTGAAAACCAATGTAAGTAAAAAGAAATTGACGTTTACAACTTCGAAGAAGAAGGTTGCAACGGTCAGTAGCGATGGGGTGATCACCGCAAAGAAAAAGGGTAAAGCCGTTATTACAATTAAGAACAGTGACACCGGGGCAAAGCAGAAGATAACTGTACAGGTAGGAAATCCAAAGGGTTATACCATTGGAAAGGTTTCTGGAACGTATGATGCGGGAACAAAGGTAAAGTTAAAGGCGAAAAAGGGTTATAAGGTATATTATTCTACCAATGGAAAATTCAAGAAAAAACAAGTTGTCAAATCGGGCAAGAAGAAAATTTTTACACTGGATAAGAATACGGAATTAACAATTTTTGTATTTGAGAATACAGAGAAGATAACTAGTGCAAAAAAGAAACAGCGTAAGATGGTCTATACATATACAATTAATGAAAATGCAGGAAAGACCGAGACGACAACAGAGACAAGCAGTACGGAGACAACGGGACCAGAACAACCACCAGCTCCGCCAACAAATGAACAACCAACAACGCCAACATCACCGTCGGATGACAATACAGAGTCAGAAAGGCCGATTATTGAAAGTACGGAGGATACGGGAGAAACTACAGAGGAAGATACCACGGAGGAATTAATACAGCCGACTGAAACCAGTGGGGTAGTGACTGGTGAAGATGGTCAAATAAAAGTGACCATTGGTAATGCACCAACGGAGAAGGTGGAATATAAGATTGACGAGAGTAGTGATCCGGTTTTGGAGATTTCTAAGAAGAATAAAGTAACTATTAGTAAAGGTGGAAGTTACTATTTCACAGAGTCAGGAAATTCATTGTTAAGAGGAAGAATTGTGGTAGATACGACGGAAGAGGTTGAGATTATTCTAGCTGGAGTTCATCTTACTTCAGATAACGTGGATGGCGTTGTGACTGTGGAAAAGGAAAGTGGTGCTGTTACGGTTGTATTAGAAGGTGATACGGTAAATGAACTGGTTGATATAGCGGTGGAAGAGTCTGAAACAGATGAGACAGCTGGAGAAATAGACACAACTTATCCGGACGGTGCATTGGTTAGCAAGAAGACACCATTAACCATCAGTGGAACAGGTTCTTTGGTTGTATCTTCTGCAAAGGGAACAGGTGTAAAGTCCACTGGCAGCTTAACTATTTCTGGTGCAAACATTAAGGTGAAGTCCGCGGGTAACAATGGTATTTCAGCCAAAGAAACATTAACAGTCACAGGAAGTACGTTGAATATTTGCTCAGATGGTGACGGCATTAAAACAACAACACCGGACAATGTAGAAGATGAAGAATTGGGCAATATGACCTTGACAGATTCTACCATACAGATTGACTGCAGTGAGGATGGAATTCAGTGCTATCGA
>CAYTOQ010000005.1:18096-38629 GCA_964439445.1 uncultured Clostridium sp.
GACAGATTCTACCATACAGATTGACTGCAGTGAGGATGGAATTCAGTGCTATCGAGATGCGACGATTACAGGTTGTAGCATTACAGTAGAAGCACTACAAGACGATGGCAAGTCACTTACAGTGGATGGTGATACCAAAGATAGCTTTAAGGGAGTGAAAGCTGGTGGTGATTTGAAAATAGTTGGGGGTTCTATTGATGTTACATCTACGGATGATGCTCTGCATGCAAATGGTTCTATCAATATTTCAAGTAGTCCGGATATTCTTTTGAAGTGTGGAGATGATGGCATGCATGCAGACGACGAACTTAATATTACAAGTGGTACAATTAAAATTACACTTGCATATGAAGGTTTGGAGGCTGCGAATATTGATATTAGCGGTGGAACGATTGATTTGACCACGACAGACGATGGAATGAACGCTGGTGGCGGCGTGGATAGTTCGGGTACAAACTATGGCTCAGATGCCTTTGGCCCGGGCGGTTTCAGTGGATTAGGTAATTCTGGTGCTTCTGGCGTAGCATCGGATAGCAGTTATTCCATTACCATTTCTGGAGGAGCATTAGAAATCAATGCAGAAGGTGATGGTATCGATTCAAATGGAAATGTGTATATTACTGGCGGTACAATATATGTCAGCGGACCAACCACTGGTGGTAATGGTGCGTTAGATTATGCGGGAAGCTTTAACATTAGTGGTGGTAGCTTGGTAGCGGTTGGTAGTGTAGGTATGGATGAAACACCATCTACGACCTCTGACCAACCAAGCCTGCGTGTTCAATTGAGCAGTGCGCAAAGTGCAGGAACAGTAATTGCTTTAAAGGATACCAATGGTCAGACATTAGTTAGCTACACGACGAAGAAACAATTCCAGTCGATTGTAATATCGAATGCTTCTATGGTATTAAATGGTACATATTCGCTCTATATTAACGGTGCGTTGAATCAGACAGTGACATTGAATAGCAAGGTTACAACAGTTGGAAGTTCTAGTGGAACATTTCCTGGCGGAAAGTAGAGTATGCGTTATGTGGAAGAATTGTAAATAAAAAACTACAAATGTAATTTTTACAAATGAAAGAACCCCAACACATAAAACCTCTTAATTGTTAGAGTTTTGGTCTAACTTTTGGGGGGGGTCTATGTGTTGGGGTTTTTTAGTAGAATTCTTTGTTAAGTGAGATGTATTTACACAATCTCCAAAATGGTATTCACCATATTATCGTTTTGTTCTGGTTTCATAAAGCAGAAGCGGACATATTTCTCTCCTAATCCTTCGTAATCGGTACAATCCCGAATCATAAATCCTTTCTTGATGCAGTAATCAAATACTTCTCCGGCGGTCTGGTCTTCCTTCAATAATTTGATTAGAACAAAGTTTGCTTCCGGTTTGAATACTTTGATGGTCTTACGGCTACACAGCGCAGAATAGATTAGATTTCTCTCTGTTTGAATTAAGCTCTTGGTGAGATTGATATATTTTTCATCCTCAAACATAACACCAGCAACCGAAGCGTAGGAGTTAATGTTCCATGGAATCTTATGGTTGGAGGTTTCATTTAGAAAATCTTCATTGCTGGTAATGGCATAGCCGAGGCGGATTCCGGGTGCTGCAAAGAACTTGGAAACGCTTCGTAGAACGATTAAGTTGTCATATTTTCTAGTTAAAGAAACCGAAGAAACCGAAACCACATCCCTTACAAATTCAATATAGGTTTCATCCACCATAACGAAAATATTAAGTTCTAAACAGCGAGATAAAATGGTGTCCATTTGCTCTTTGGTCAATATCTTGCCGGTTGGATTGTTCGGATTACAAAGAACCAGCAAATCGATGGATTCATTCAATGCTTTGAGGAACATTTCAACGTCCATTTCAAAATCATCCAAGTTTTTCAACATATATGTACTCACTTCACTGCCGAACATAGTTGCAGTTCTTGCATATTCGGAATAGGTAGGTCCGACGATTAATGTCTTCTTAGGCGCAATTGTCTCTGCTGTAAGACGTATTAAATCGGAAGTTCCGTTTCCTAAAATCAATTGTTCTGGTAGACAACCACAATATTTGGAAATGGAGGTGCGAAGTGACATATAATCTCTATCGGGATAAGAGCTGATTGCGTCTATATTATTCAATAGTGCCTCCCGTGCCTTTGGTGAAAATCCCAGTGGATTCACATTGGAGGCATAAGGGATAATTGTTTCCTTACTGATATTGTAGCGTTCTGCAATTACTTCGATGTCACTGCCGTGAAAATTGTCTTTGCCCATAGCATGCCCTTCTTTCTCTTACATTTTCCTTTTCATTGCCTGTTAAATTTGTTATAATTAATGAGTTATAGTATCGATTATTATTCGATATAACGTTTTTATTATAACACTTTATATAAACAAACATCAAGATAAATCAATATAACTATTAAGGTATATATGGAGACACTATGAAGAGTAAAGTTGAACAGTATGCAAAGGGAGACTTTTATGTGGAGTATCCCGAGGTAAAGCTATCGAAGAGCTATATACAACTTAAGATTGAAGCGGGCAGCGTGTACACGGGAAGTATTTCGGTAATATCCGAGAATGAAGTTCCGATGAAGATGATGGTGTATGACGATGCCTATTTGTTGTGTCTGAATGATCATAGTGTAATTGGTAGAAAAGGTGAGATTGCTTTTACTTTTGATGGTACAAGCAAGAAAAAGGGGAATATTTATGAGGGAAAGATTCATCTTATCGGTAACGGAATGGAGATGGAGATTCCTTATAACATAGAGATTGTGGCACCATTTATTGATGTGAATGGTGTGGCGTTAGAGGATTTGATGAAGTTCTCTGCTTTGGCAGAAGAAAATTGGGACAAAGCATTGCAGATATTTTGTTCTGACGAATTTGCAGAAACTTTATTGAGGGGAAATGAGGACTATCTCCAAGCGTACAGGAGTCTTCAGGCTTCGCCTGATAAGAATTTGGCGCTGGAGGAGTTTTTGGTGTATACCCACAAAAAACGTGCTTTGACGTTGCAAGTGGAACACAATCGTTTCCAGTATAATTTTCCGAAAATGAAGGAAACACATCAGCTTGTGTTAAGAAAGAATATATGGGGCTACTGCAATATGAAGGTGTATTCGGATTCGAAGTTTATTACCGTGCAGCAGGATAGCATATGTAGTATGAATTTTTCGGGAGATGTCTGTAGCCTTGATTATACATTGGATCCGGAACAGCTAGACGAGAATGAGAATACTCAAGGAGCAATTATTTTAGAGAATACCTATCAAAAAATCGTTGTGAGCATAATGATACGAAAGCCGGAGGAAAAGAGCCGGATTCTCGTGCACCGTAATCATGACAGAAAGCTTAAGAAAATGGAGATCTCTGCTCTGGTGCATAACTACTTGGACTATCGTATAGGATTGCTTTCTTTGCCTGCCTTTATCGAGCAGACAAGAGAGTCCTTGCAAAAACTAATTAGCTATGAACCGAATATAGGAATATACAAGCTTGGTTTGATTCATATGAGTATTCTTTCCGGTCAGGAGGAAAATGCAAAGCAGGAAATTCGTCGTATGGAAGCAGATATGGATTCTGCCATGAAGGGGAGAAAAGAACGTTGTTATTCAATGTATTTAAAAGCACTGTTGTCTAAGGATGTTCGATTGATTGTAAAGGCGTGCCAGATAATTGAGAAAGCCATTGAGGTGGAAAAGGATAAGCTATTCTATTTTTGGTTGCTTATTTATCTGGATGAAAGATATCAAAAGGATAAACAGTGGTTGTTTGCACAGATTGAGGGCTTGTACATGGGTGGATACGAAAGTCCTATATTAGCACTCGAGGTGTGCGACCTTATCAATGAAGATCCGTTGCTATTGAAAAAATTGTCGACGATGGAATTGGCTGCGGTTAAATTTGGTTTGAAGAATAATTATCTTAGCACAGAAGCGGAGACGGAGTTCTTGCAACTTGCGGCACGAGAAAAGACGTTTTCAAAACGTGTGTTTTCGCTGTTGGCGATGATATATGATGTCAGAAAAAAACCAGAAATTATTCAGATTATATGTAGTCTATTGATTAAGGGTGGCAGATTAGAGGCTATGTATCATCCATATTATCTTGAGGGGATTCGTTGTGGATTCAAGATTGTAGGTATTCAGGAGAATTACTTGCGCAGTATGGATAGTAGTCAGTATGGTGTGATGCCGGATTCGGTGTTGCGTTATTTCAACTATAAGAGCAATCTGACAGACCGTGAGTATGCATATCTATATGCGAATGTCATTACTAATAGACGGCATTACCTTGGACAATATGATGAGTACCTTCCTAATATGACTGCATTTATGGAGGGACAGATCGTAAAGGGAAATGTCAGCGATGATTTGTCAGTATTATATAGTGAGTTTCTGAAGCCGCAGATGGTAACTCCACATTTTGCGGCGAGCATTGTTAATGTGATATTTAAGCGGAAGTTAACGGTTTTAAATGATAATATTGTTGCCGTGATTGTTGCTCATAAAGAGCTAGAGCAGGAGGTGATGGTTCCTGTTGTGAATCATGTAGCCTATGTGGATATGTACACTGAGTCCGCTGTGATATCCTTAGTGGATAGTGATAGGAATCGCTATGTTAGCACCATTCCTTACAAGCTTCAAAAGCTAGTGGATGAGTCTGAGTATATGGATATATTAGGGCAGTATGCAAATGATGATTACCGTTATGTGTTATACCAATATGTTACGCATCATGCTTATGAGGCAGCGAAAGCAAGAGAGGTTAATATTGCAAGAGATATTTTAGCCTTTTCGGAGATTAGTACAGTGACAAAACAGCAGGCGATTTATGGTATTGTGCGCTATTATTATGAACAACAGGATATTGACATATTGCGAAGCTATGTCAATCGTGTGGATGTGGAATATATCTCTTCTAAGAATGCGGTGGAATACATCAACTATCTCATTTTATGTCAGTTGTATGAAAAGGCGTATGGTGCAATAAAAAGATTTGGTTATCAGGGTGTTTCTACAGAACATCTTGCGAGTATGGTGGAGAAGATAAAGGACATTTCTCAATATGAGAAAGAGGAAGAATTGCTTTCGGTGGCAGTGTATCTTTATCGCGCAGGGCAAGAGTCCTCAGAGATATTAGCTTATGTGGTGGACCGTTACCAGAGCTGTCTTAAGGATATGCTAAGGTTATGGAAACGGGCTAACACAAGATTGACTAGGCTTCATGCATTAGAAGAGAATATTATATGTGAGACTCTATACACAGAACAGTGGTATGGTGATGTGTTTAAGGTGTTTGCTTCCTATGCGAAAAAGAAACGTCATGGAATGGTGATCAAGGCATTTTTAAAGAGAGCAGCATTTGCCTATTTGATTGAGGACAAAGAAATACCAGAGGAATTCTTTGCTACCTTGTATGCGCAAATGAATACGGAAGAGTGGAAGGATGATATGTGTTGTGCTGCGCTATTGTTGTTCCTGAGTCGTAAGGCAAGACTTGAGGTGGAAGAGCTTGTGTGGATGAAGGCGCATGTGGAGGCATTCGTGAAGAGAGGGATTCTCTTGCCGTTCTTTAGAAGCTTTAAAAATTACGTAAAACTGCCAAAGGATTTGTTCCTGATGACTTATGTGGTGACGAAGGATAAAGCCGGAAAAGCGTTGTCCTTCCAATATGGAGTCCAGGCGGGAGTGGAAAAACCAGAGTGCAATCAAACTGCCCGTATGATGGAGGTTCTACCTGGTTACTATGTGAAGGAGTTTGTGTTGTTCCACGGTGAAAATTTGTTATATCAGATGCCGGGTAATATGTTGAAGCGTACGAAGGTGTATGAGAGTGAAGGAATGAAGGCAAAGGGTGAGACGGAAGCCTACGAAAACCGTTTTGAGATGCTTAATGCAATGCTGGTGAATCAGGAGATTGGTGAGAACCAGATGTTGATTACTAAGATAGATAAATATTTGAAATTATCTGCGATTGTGGAAGAAAATCTACAATTGCTGGAGTAGAGAAGGAAGGAATAGAACGTGAAGGATATATACATTGGTTTGGACCTGTGCAAAAAAAATGTGCAGTTGAGCTATTTTCGTGAAGATAAGTTAGAACCAGAGTCCATTTATCAACTGAATAATACGGAAACCTATCAGCTTCCCAATGTAATGTTCTATTCTTTGGAGGACAAGCGCTGGTATGTGGGGAATAGTGTCAGTGCGATTCGGTTCCAACACAAGGGAGTTATGGTGGAGGATGTAATGGGTAATCTGGAGTCCTTGAATCATGTGGTGGCAGATGGCTCGTCCTACACGTATGAATCATTATTGTTGATTTTATTGCAAACACACATTGATGATTTTCTGGCACGTTCAAAGGATTATCAGTTGGCAGGCCTGACTATTACGATAGAAAGCTATCATCCGATTGTGTATAAGGTGTTGGAAAAACTTCGGCAGGAGCTTAAGTTGGAAAAGGATTCATTTTATGTAATGAGCCATGAGAATGCGTTTTTTCAATATGTGATGCGTCAGGATGAAAAGCTTCGCAATAATAGTGTTGCAATGTTTGAATATGGAACAGAGGGTATGGATTTTTATCGAATTGATAAGAAATATCAGGGTAAGACAATCATTTATACTCTATTACATGAGGATATGCGGGATACCATGTCCTATACGATGTTATTTCAGGACGTAGAGGAGTTAGATAAGCGCTTTGCAGAGATAACGAGAGTTAAAATGAAGGAGACTTATATTTCTACCGTGTATCTGACAGGAGCGGGCTTTAATGACAAATGGATAGAGGAGGCAACGAAGGTTCTGTGTGATGGTCGGCGTGTGTTTATGGGACAGAATATATATACCAAGGGTGCTTGCTATCATGCCCGGATGGGTTCTTATGAAGAAGAAAGAGAATGTGTATTGGTTTCTCCGTCAAGTATTCCGTTTGATATCGGTGTGTGTGTCGGAGAAGTGGGAGGACGCAACCATTTCCAACCGATTGCTATGGGTGGAAGAGAATGGTATAACATGAATGGCAAGGTGACTTTGTATTTAGATGATACCAACCGTGTAGAAATGATATATCGAGATAAGATTTCGAAGGATATGATGCGGGAAGTAATAGAGGTTCATGGATTGCCGAAGCGTCCGCCTAAGACTACAAAATTGGCATTAGAGGTGGAGTTGTATGATGAGAAAACGGGTGCCATTATTATTCGGGATATGGGCTTTGGGAAAATCTATCCGACCACTAATAAGATATATCGTAAAGATTTTGCGATAGGATAATAAAAGTGAGGAAATATTATGGCAAGAGTAATACTTTGTGAGACGAATGTGGCGAAAACTTCATATATTTTTCCAAATACGAAAATAGAGGTATTCTCTTACGAGGAGCTTTGCTATTACATTTATAACAATGTGGCATTAATTTCGGAGGAGTATATTGGAAAGAAATTGTTGCAGTGGATTGAACAGGAGATTGCTATGCCTGAGCTTGCCATGAAGCTACGTGCAGTGAAGGAGAAAGAGAGTGCAGATCTTACGGATTTGTTGACTACAATATTGACACATAAGGAATTCTATACGATTCCTGAAATAAAGGAATTTATTTTGCAGATAGAACGTATGAAAGGATTGCCACCGGTTCAATTTCGTAAGAAACAGGCGGATGGTTTTCTACGCTATCGCAAGTACGTAAAAGCGATTAGTATATACGATGAGATTTTGGAGCAAAAAGCGAATATACAAAATGACCGATTGCTTGGTATGATTTATCATAATCGTGCGGTTGCCTTGGCGAACAATTTTGAGTTGGAGGAAGCAATGCTATCTTATTTTAAAGCGTATGAATTGTTGCGTAACAAGGAGTCCCTTCATCAGTGCCTGCTTTTGATGGCGACGATGAGAGAGCGTGCTGAGATAGAAGAGGTGGCAAAGCAATACGGGCTAGAGGATGTTGTGGATGCGATTTATGATGCGATTGATGACGCCCAGAAGGATGTGGTTGGTTCTCCGATCTATCATCGAATGGAAAAAGCGATGTTCCATTATGAAAAAAATAACTTGACGGATTTTAACCAGAGAATGGATACAGTGATAGAGAAGCTTAAGACGGAGTTTAGGGAGCAGATGGTTTAGGAGCGAGAATATGGGATTATTGAGTACGGTAAAGGAATTCTTTTCGAAAACGGAGATTACCGAGGAAACATTTGAATATGAGAGTATTGATAGCTTCTTGGCCAAGCGTGAAAAAGAGCAGGCAGGAGCAGACGATGATGTAGTCTATAAATGTGACCAGATTGTAGATGCGACCTATCAGATGGAGGATTTGCGTGTGGAATATGAGATGGTAACGTCATATTTTACAGATATTCAAGCGATTGAAGAGCTTCCTCAGAATGTTCGTCAGGAAATTACGGATATCGCTAAGAAGATTGCGCTTTTGGAAAATGAAACAACGCAGTTTTTGCATTCGGACGACCGAATTAGTGATGAGAATTTTCGTATGATTCAAGGAATTGAAAAAGAATTGACGCAAATCTTTGGTCAGCTAAAAGATTTAGAAGATATGGATATGAAGATTAAGCGTGATATGAAGCATTTAGAGTCAGAGAAGAACACACAAGAATATTTACAGGCATCTATTGAAGAAAGACAGAGCAAGCTCCGTATGTTTCAGCTTGTGTTCGGAACAGTGTCTGCACTGATTGTGTTGACGTTGGCGGTGGTAGGCCTGTTGACGGAGAATAGTTTGTTGATGCCGATTTTACTTATTTTGTTAGTGGTGGTAATCATGGCAGCTATGACAATTGTAACCTATCGCAATCTTTCTTATGAATTTAAGCTGTCGGAGATGAGGGAGAATCGTGCAATCAATTTAATGAATAAGGTTAAGATAAAATATATCAATAATACTTCGACGTTGGAATATTTGTATGGAAAATACAATATCAAGAGTTTGCGTGAATTGGAATATTTATATGAACAGTATTTGATTATGGTGGACGAAGTGCGAAAGTATCAACGTACCACAGGAGATTTGCGGGAACTTTCGGAAGCACTCACCAAGTTATTGTTCGCTTCCGGGGTTAAGGATCCGGATATTTGGACGAAGCAGTCTGCAGCTTTGATTGATGAGCGTGAGATGGTAGAGGTGAAGCATTCTCTGAATGTGAGAAGACAAAAGCTTCGTGAACAAATTGCTTATAATGAGGAATTACGATTGAATGGCTTGAAAGATATTCGTGAAATGTTAAAGGTGAATCCTGATTTGCGTGAGCAGGTAAAGAGAGAGCTAGAGATATACCATATTAATTTACAGTGAGAATGAAAGAGTGAGATGAAAAAATGAGTATAGGATTGGTGTTAGAAGGCGGTGCGATGCGTGGTATGTATACCGCCGGTGTGTTAGATGTTTTTATGGATCACGATATTCCTATAGACGGAATCATAGGTGTTTCTGCGGGTGTGTTGTTTGGGGTGAATTATCCTTCAAAACAGAGAGGAAGAGTGATTCGTTACAATAAACGTTTTGCAAAAGATCCGAGATATATGGGTTGGAAATCTTTTTTAACCACAGGTAATATTGTCAATAAGGATTTTGCATTTTATACGGTACCACAGAAGCTGGATGTATTTGATCAGGATGCATTTGCTCAGTCGGGGATTGATTTTTATGCTACGCTGACGAATGTGGAAACGGGAGAAGCGGAGTATGTAAAGCTTGGTAATCTGTTTGAAGAGATGGAGGTGTTGCGGGCAACATCGGCACTTCCTCTGGTTTCTAAGATGGTTGAGATTGATGGAAAGAAATATCTAGACGGAAGCATAGCAGATAGTATTCCGGTGGAGAAGATGCAGGAGTTGGGATATGATAAGGTGATTGTGGTGCTGACAAGACCGCTTGAGTATCGAAAGAAACCTTCAAAGCCAGGGATGTATAAGATGGTTTATGGAAAGTATCCTCAATTTGTGGATGCGGCAATGAATCGCTATAAAATGTATAATGATACGGTGGAGCGTATTATTGATATGGAAAATAAAAAAGAGATTTTTGTGGTTCGGCCATCGAAAACGGTAGATGTGAAGCATATTGAGAGAGATGAAAATAAGCTTCAGGAAATGTATGATTTGGGTGTGTCGGATTGTATAGATTGTATAGAGCATTTGAAGTCATATCTAGGCTTGGAATAATTAGGAAGAGCCAAGGTAAAGACGATAATGTAAGAAGCTAAGATGTGGCAAGAATGGTGATGAGAAATAGAGGTAGGCGTGTATGAAAGCAATGGAAGCAGTAGTATTTGATATGGATGGAGTAATATTTGACTCTGAAAAACTGGTAGTTGAATGCTGGGTAGAAATTGCAGAAAAATATGGTGTGAAGGATGTGGAGAAGGCCTGTAAGGAGTGCCTTGGATTAAATAGAGCTGCCTCGAAGGAAAAATTTTTGGAACGCTATGGTCTGGATTTTCCTTATGATAGTTACAAACAGGAAATGTCGGACTTGTACCACAAACGTGCAAGAGAGGGTGCGCTTCGCATGAAACCGGGCGTGGTTGAGATTCTTTCCTATTTGCAAGAGAAGGAGATTAAGATTGCGCTGGCGTCTTCCACAAGAGAGCAAGTGGTGAAATGGGAGCTTACAGATGCAGGGATAGTTGATTCTTTTGAAGTGATAGTGTGTGGCGATATGGTGAGAAAGAGTAAACCGGAACCAGACATTTTTTTAAAGGCGTGCGAGTTGTTGGATGTTTTGCCGGCAAATGCATTGGCGATAGAGGATTCCTATAATGGAATTCGGGCAGCATATGCAGGAGGGTTGCGCCCGATTATGGTGCCGGATTTGGCAGAGCCGACGGTGGAAATGGAAGAACTGGCAGAGATGATTTTGCCATCGCTGTTTGAGGTGATGGAATATGTTAAAGAAAATAGGACGGCAGATTAATTATAGAAAGACTTGATGATTATGAGACGGATGATGGATTGGTAGTTTGATTGAGTGATATAGAACAGTGAGAAGGTATAAGAGTATGGAAAAAAGAATGATTAAGATAGAAAATAAGGACTCCTATGGTATTACGTGGTATGAGCATGCGCAACCATATTTTGGTAGCCATAGAGGGATGCGGTTTCGAATTGCGAGAAATCCAATGGACGATGTTTCCTTAAAGCCGGCGGAAGAAAAGGGAGATGCAGTCTTTGAAGCGATTATATGGCCGGAACCATTTAGCTTTGATAATACTCCGGAGGAGCAGAAGATGATGAATACATTTCCTTTTGATTTGGCGGGGAAGGAACAGATGGTGGCATGGTTGAATCAAATGTACGAAGAACGTTATGATGAATGGGAAAAGGTACGTGCAAAGCATTAGTGTTACAACAAAAGCAGGTCGAGGACCTGCTTTTGTTGTAATTCAATCTTGCGAAAGGAAACGAAGGTAGCTTACATAGCTTTAAGAAACACTTTGTCATTCCTCATTTTTTGATTGTTTACGGTATTCCTTTGGGGTGATACCGTTGATTTTGCGGAAGGTTTCTGTGAAATAACTTGCTCCGTGAAATCCACATTCCAACGCGATTTCGGTAATGTTCATATCAGTGTGGTCAAGAAGATATACGCCTTTTCCGATTCGATAATTTTGTAAATATTCAATAGGCGATTGTTTTAGTGCATCTCGGAATAGACGACAACATTTTGACTGACACATCATGCCCGCTTCTGCTACATCATTTAATGTAATCGTTCCTTGGTAGTTATTTTGAATATAAGAAATCATGGTCTTTAATGGGCTCATGGGATCATTTTCTGCTAGCTCGTAACCGTTTTGGGCAACCGTGTTTTGGTAAAGCAATGTCCAAAGTTCGAAAAATTTGCTCTGGGCGATTAGCTCAAAGCACGGAACTTTGTCAATTACTGCATAGAAAATATCCAAGATGATAGAAACAATATCGTGTTGCCAAGAAATGTCATGCTGTAGGAGAAATACATCGCTATTGTTGTCGAACAGAAGTGGATTGATGTATTTTTTCTCCATTTTGTGATTGAAACGAAGGGTATCTGGATGCAATAGCAAAACGATATAGTGTGCGTTGGTTGCTTCATCGATTAAAAAGTTGTCGAAGTGTTCGTTGCCATTGTTTAGAGGTGGACTGCACAGATGAAGACGGTTTGTGTTTACGATAATGCCATCGTTTTCCTTTAACAGATAAGTCTGGTTGTTGACATGGTAGCTGATGGAACCGGATAGTACAACAATGCATTCCAGTTCTTTGTGCCAATGAGCAGGGACTACACCGTTTGGATAATCGGAAAGGTAGGCGTGGGATGCCTTGATGGGAGTGGTTGGTGAGTTGTATTCTAGTATTTCGGATAAATTGTCATTCAGTATTAATTGACCTCTTGGCATAGCGACCTCCTGTTACATTATTTTCTGATTAATAAAAATGTAGAATTGTTATATTATTATAGCTTAGTGGCAGATAAACTTCAATAAAAATGCAGAATATTTGTGTTGTTATGATTTGCGGAACATGGAATCATGTGGTCATTTAAAACAGGTGAGTTTTTAATTGGTTTTTATTTACAAAATTAGGGTTTGTTGATAAACTGAAATGGATTATATTAGCAATGGAGAGAAATATGGCGAAGAAGTATTATGCGGTTGCAAGAGGGAAAACGCCGGGAATTTATTTTAGCTGGGCGGATTGTAAGGCGCAGGTGGATCGGTTTCCGGGCGCAATGTATAAGGGATTTGCAACGATACAGGAAGCAGAAAATTACATAGAGAGCGTGACGGGAAGTAAGCCGGCAGCCGATTATGAGCAGATGCAGTTCTCCTTTGAAGAGGAGGAGCATTTAGTTGCCTATGTGGATGGAAGCTATGACCACAACCAATTGCGATATGCGTATGGATGTGTGTTGGTATTCCCGGAAGAAGAGGTTATGCTGAAGGGTAGTGACAATCAAGAGGAGTATGTTTCGATGCGGAATGTGGCAGGCGAAATTATGGGTAGTGAGCAGGCGGTACTATGGGCATTGGAGCATGGCTATAAGAAGATTACCATTTACTATGATTACGAAGGCATTGAAAAGTGGGCAAATGGAATTTGGAAAGCCAACAAACCGGGAACTCAAAGATATAAGGCGTTTATTGCAGAAAAACGTCAGGAGATTGAAATCGCCTTTTGTAAGGTGGCGGCGCATACTGGAGTAAAGTATAATGAACTAGCGGACAAGCTTGCGAAGGAAGCGTTGGGATTATAGTTAATAATTAGTAGAAGAAAGGGTATATAGAAATGGAATTTAACAAGTATTTTGACCATACAATTTTAAAGGCAGATGCCAGTGAAGAGGATGTAAACGCCATTTGCTTAGAGGCGATGAGGTACAACTTTGCTTCTGTGTGTGTCAATAGTTACCGCACAAAGCAGGTGGCGAATCTTTTGTTGGATACAGATATTGACGTGTGTACCGTAATCGGATTTCCGCTTGGAGCGATGAGTACTATGGCGAAGAAGTTAGAAACACTGACCGCTATTGAGGATGGTGCGACAGAGATTGATATGGTAATCAATGTGGGTGCTGTGAAGGATGGTGATTGGGAGTTGGTGAAGAAGGACATCGCTGAGGTAAAAGAGGTGTGTGCGAACAATACCATGGGAAGAGATGTGGTGCTTAAGGTGATTATCGAGACTTGTTTGCTGACGGAAGAAGAAAAGGTAGAGGCTTGTGAAGTGTCTGTGGAAGCTGGTGCAGATTTTGTAAAGACTTCCACTGGATTTAGTAATGGTGGAGCTACCGTGGAGGATGTTGCGTTGATGCGTAAGACGGTAGATGCCAAAACCGCCGCAATAGAGAAGGAGACAGGGGTAACCTGTAATCGTGTGAAGGTGAAAGCTTCTGGTGGTATTAGAGATTTAGCAACAGCGAAGGAGATGATTGCAGCGGGAGCAGACAGGCTTGGCACTTCTGCAACGGTGGATATTGTGGAAGCGCAATAGGAATCATGAAGAGATAATTTCAAAAAAATAACATACCGAAGAAGGAATAAGAGTAATAAAAAGGAGGAGAAAAGGAATGCGTAGATTTAAGAAATGGACCAGCCTTGTGTTGGCGACAGTGATGGTGCTTAGTTTAGCAGGCTGTGGGGGAAAGAGCACCGAAGCGACAACGGAGGTAGGAACGGAAGCCACTGAAGCGACAACGGAGGAAGCAACAACCGAAGAGGTTGACCTTGAGGCGATGGGTAACCTGATTGTAAATGGTGACTTTGCAGATGGTATGAACAAATGGGATTCTTACTTAAATGGTGGTGGCTGTACCATTGCGGTCAATGGCGGGGAGCTTCAGGTAGATATTTATGAAACCGGTGAAGTGGAGCATGGTATTCAGGTGTTCCATGATGGATTTGAGTTGAAGTATGGTGCAGAGTATGAATTATCATTTGATGTGCGTGGTACGATGGCTCGTGATTTTGATTGGAGAATTCAGGTGAATGGTGGTGATTACCACGCTTATGCAACGCAGACCGTGTCGGTAACGGAGGAAACACAGCATGTGACAGCGCAGTTTAAGATGGAGGAAGCGTCTGACCCGGCACCAAGACTTTGCTTTAATATGGGTTATGTGAATTCCATGAAGGAGGCAGGAATTGATTCGGCAAGCGTTGGTGAGCATACCATTTGGATTGATAATGTTTCTTTGGAATTAGTAGATGCAGATGGAATTGTGGATGACTCGGTTGAGCTTGAGATTCCAAAGGTTAAGGTGAATCAGGTTGGCTATGAGAAAAATGCAGCAAAGGTTGCTGTGTTTGCAGATTTGGCTGAGGGAGATAGCACATTTACAGTAGTAAATGTAAACTCCGGCAAGGTGGCATTTGAAGGTGATATTACAGCGCCAGTCAAGAACTCAGCAGCAGATGAGATGAATAGCACAGGTGATTTCTCAGCACTTACAGAGGCAGGTACATACAAGGTTGTAACTGGTGGTGGCGAGGAATCTTATGAGTTTAAGATTGGTTACGGTATTTATGGTGACAGCTTCAAGGATGTTGTGAGAATGTTATACTTGCAGCGTTGTGGTTGCGAGCTTACCAGCGATTTGGCAGGAGATTTTGCACATCCGGAATGTCATAATACAGAGGCTACGATTTATGGAACAAATCAAAAGATTGATGTCAGCGGTGGTTGGCATGATGCGGGTGACTACGGAAGATATGTGGTGCCGGGTGCGAAGACGGTGGCAGATTTGTTATTGGCATTTGAGAAGGATGTAAAAGTACCTGGTACAATTGATGCAGAGGTCATTGGTGATGACTGCGGAATTCCGGAAAGTGGAGATGGAATTAGTGATGCTCTTCAGGAAGCAAAGTATGAATTGGATTGGTTGTTAAAAATGCAGGACCCTGCGACAGGTGGTGTTTATCATAAGGTAACCTGTGCGGTGTTCCCTGAGACAGTAATGCCGCAGGATGAGACGGATGAGTTGATTGTGGCGCCTCTTTCAAAAGTGGCTACTGCCGACTTTGCAGCAGTTATGGCTATGGCAGGAAGAATTTATAGTGAGTATGGTGAAGGCGCGTATGCCGCATATGGCATTACCTGTTTGGAAGCGGCAAAGAAAGCGTGGGCGTATGCATTAGAGAATAAGAATGTGAGAGGATTCGAAAACCCAACCGATATTGTGACTGGTGAATATGCGGATGGTAACAGTAAGGATGAGTACTTCTGGGCAGGAATGGAGCTTTACAAGACGACAGGTGATGCAAGCTATCTTGAGGGTGCAAAGGAAGCTTATGCGAAGGTTGAAATTTATGATGGCTTAGGCTGGATGGATATGGCTGGATATGGTGCATATGCTGCATTGACCAGTGAGAACTTGAAGAGTGATGATTCCGCTTTCTACAGTGAAATTGAGACCAATTATTTTGAGGCTGTGGATACCGCGGTAGAAACAAGCAAGGAAAATGCATATCTTGTGAATAAGAAATCAACCTATGAATGGGGCTCAAATTTATCCGCAGCTAACACTGGTATGCTGTTATATATGGCAAATGATATTAAGCCAAATGAGGAATATGTGACCTATGCAAATCATCAGTTGAACTATCTCTATGGTGTGAACGCGACTGGATATTGTTTTGTGACAGGTGTTGGCACCTTGTATCCAGAGCATCCACATCACAGAGTTTGTGAAGTGTTAGAAAAGTGTATTCCTGGCATGCTAGTAGGTGGACCGGACAGTAACTTGGAAGATCCTTATGCAAAGGCAGTGTTTACTGAAACACCGGCAGCAAAATGCTATGAGGATAATGCACAAAGCTATTCAGTAAATGAAGTAACCATTTACTGGAACTCACCATTGATTTATCTGTTGACGGCTGCACAGCAATAAAGCTGGAGGAATGTGATATGAAATTAATCTCATGGAATGTAAATGGAATTAGAGCCTGTGTTGGCAAGGGATTTATGGATTTTTTTGATGAGGTGGATGCAGATATTTTTTGTATTCAGGAGTCGAAAATGCAGGCAGGACAGCTAGAGTTAGAAATACCTGGATATCACCAGTATTGGAATTATGCACAGAAGAAGGGATATTCCGGAACGGCAATCTTTACAAAGCAGGAACCATTGTCGGTAGTGAATGGAATTGGTATCGAAGAGCATGACAAGGAAGGCCGTGTGATTACCTTGGAGTTTGAAGATTTCTACATGGTAACTGTCTATACACCAAATTCACAGAATGAATTGGCTCGCCTTGACTATAGAATGGAATGGGAGGATGCATTTTTAGCGTATCTCAAAAAGCTAGAGGAAAAGCATCCGGTGATTGTCTGTGGTGATATGAACGTGGCACACAAGGAAATTGACCTTAAGAATCCAAAGACCAATCGAAAAAATGCAGGCTTTACGGATGAGGAACGCGAGAAGTTTAGCGCTTTGTTAGACAATGGCTTTGTGGATACCTTCCGTCATTTTTATCCAGACAAGGAAGGTATCTATTCCTGGTGGTCTTACCGCTTTCAGGCAAGAGCGAAGAATGCTGGATGGCGTATTGATTATTTCCTTGTGTCTGAGTGCCTGAAGGAGAAGCTACAGGATGCAAAGATATTAACCGATGTGATGGGGTCAGACCATTGTCCGGTGGAGTTGGATGTGGATATGTAAAATGGAACAGATTCGCAAATTGTTTTGATTAGAAATGTGATGGCGTTTTTCAACAATGGCATGTATACCTGTTTGAAAACAGGACGTTTGGAGGATGCCCAGCGAATGTACCGAGATGGATATGATGTTCTGAAAAAATACGAAAAGTCAATCAATGTCTTGGATACGTTAGCAGAATATCATTTTCAAATGAAGGAGTATGAGAAATCCATATACTATGACCAAAAATTAGTAGCAAAAGGAGAAATGCTGCCCGAGGTTTCGAAGGACGCAACAATGCGTTTGAAGGTGGCGAGGGAAGCAATGATGAAATAAAGGTGTTAAAAGTGAAAAAATATATAATAAATAAGCTTTTTGTAGATGGATATGAGAGGATAGCAGTCGTTCGTGGGGTGGAATGTGATGCGAATTATATAGTCCATTTTTTGGAACATGATGAGTACCTGTCTAACTGCGAAAAAACAGAAAAAAAGCATGTGGGAGATATGATTGAAGGAAATCTATCTATTACCATGGTAAGCGTTAGTGACAAGGTTGATTTAGAATTGATGCATCAACAAGGGATAAAAGACTCTTCGCATATTGAGGCGGTAGTGGAGATGTGCGAAGCCGTAGATGATTATTCCATATATGCAAACTCAACGATTACCAATGAGAAAATTTTGATAGAATTTGAAAATGTAGCTTCTTATAGTGAGGGTGATAAAATTCGTATAGAAGGCTCACTCGAGATTTTTGAATCTATTGAAGTGTGAAATGAAACATGATTAAGCAGTGTACTTGGACGAGATTGAAAGAGGTGGATTGAATGAAGATAACAATAAAAGAAATAGAAAAGCACATAAAAGAAGCTTCAAGAGAAGAACGAAAGAAGTATGGATATAAAACTAGAGCAGGGATATTGTTTAAAAAGTACAATGAATATTTTGTATCTATTTATATGTATGCAACAGGGATGGAGAACAATAAATTAGTTTGCTATGGTGAGATAAAACCATATTATTCTGATGATGTTTTTTGGGAAGTGTTTAAGATGCCAGAAAATAGTAATGAACCAATGGGGTTAAGAGCCAATGGTGCGTTTTCATTATGGAGTTTTGTGCTATTAGAAAAAGAGTACATTATTACAGATTATTCAGAAGTTGCACCACATGTTGTGGAGACGATAGAGAAATATGATAAACAATTATGTGAAGCGGTAGATGGTTTTGGAGAAAATCCTAAGAATTTTATTGATTATGTGAATCGAGTGGAAAATACGCATATGTATGACAAGGCATTAGGCCAGATGTTATATTATATTAAGATAAATCAGTATGATAAGGCAAGAGAATTAGCATTATATGAGCTTAGTCAGAATAGACATGGTTCATATGGAAATGAAGGTAAATATATTTACGAGCATGTTGTAGATTATTGTGAGGAGCGTATGTGAAATGCTTGAAATATTAAAGGATTTTGTTTGTTGTAATCAGGTTGAACAGAATATAATTAATCAATATGTTGATAAGGTGCCAGATGCTATATTAGAAATATGGAGTACATTAGGTTTTGGTCACTTTATGAATGGTTACTTAAAAATGATTAATCCCAAAGAATATCAACAATTAATGAATGATACATATTTTCGCAGTGATGAGTCTATTCCGATTATGGCTACGGGATTAGGAGATATTATTACATGGGAAAAAGGAAAATACCTAAGCTTAGTTAAATATCGTAAAGGCACATTTGAAATATTAGAGTCAGGATGTTCATACTTTTGGGAAGATTTATTAGATGAAAGTTATGTAATGGATTGTATGGATAATCAGCAATATTTGCAGGCGTGTGTCAAATATGGAAGCTTAGAATATGATGAATGTTTCGGATATACTCCCCTGTTGGGTTTAGGTGGAAATGAAATTGTTGAGAATTTAAAGATTGCAAAAATAAAAGAGCATATTGCATTAATTGCACAATCTGCTGGTGGAGTTGGATTGTAAGAGATATGTGTAAATAATATCATTTATATTGCTTTGCGACCTCTAGTTGCTTGATTCTACTAGGTTTGTAAACTTATGTGTCCGTCTGAATTCATAATACAATTTGTCAAAAATGCTGAAAAAAATCAAATTCAACAAAAGCTATTGCGTCACAAAAATTTATTCGCTAATATTACCGCAATGCATTTTTGAGGTACCGAATTTGAACATTTTAGAAAAATTGTAAATTATGTTTTTTGGAGGAAAGAAATGAAAAAATTAAGAAAAGGATTATTATCAATATTTTTATTTGCGTTCGTATGTGTATTTGCTTCTAAACTTGATACTTATGCATATAACATGGATGCTGGGATAGCAGTAACGAATTTGACTTTGACTTCGGCAACGATTGATTGGAGCGGTGTTGGTAGTTATGTGACAACAACATTATCACCAGGTGCGGTTATTACAGGTTATGATGTGTATTTGGGTGAGACGCTTGTCTCAACTGGGTCAGCTACATCAATTAATCTGTCAAATATTGCATCAGGAACAATGCATTTTATTTATGTATATGTCAACTATGTAGACGTATATGGTTATAGTGAGCAACACTATACCTTTGACTATTTTGAAACAGGAAGCAATAGTAATATAAATGATGGTGGAGAGGATAATGGTACGGTGACACCAACAGATACAACCACGCCGGTTGCCACTGCTTTAGCAACACCAGCAGTAGGGAGTGCTGAGGTGGTAGACAATGTTTTGTATCTTACAGGAGCCAATCTCGACCCTTACGCTCAAAAGATTGAGTGGCAGATTTATGATAAGAAGACTGGAAAATGTGTAGCAAGCGATTATTCCTATAATGTTGGTACAGAAATCTATAGCTTCAAAGGGAAAAAAGTATTCTATGCTATTTGCCGTGTAGTAGGCTATGACAGTAACTATAATGAGGTGTATTCTGAGTGGTCACCAAAGAAATATTTTGTGACTCAGCCAAAGGTTACAAGCACTGAGAAGCATGTGAAAAAGAATTCCGTTACAATCAAATGGAAAAAGGTGACCGGCGCAAAGAATTATACAATCTATGCAAAGAAGAAAAACGCAAAGAAATGGACGAAGGTAAAGACGACATCTAAGACTTCGTACAAATTAACAAAGCTTAAGGGTAAGCGCATTAATACCTATAATTCCGAGTACTCATTTAGAGTCGTAACCAATGCAAAGGTTAGTGGAAAAACGATTAAGTCTAGCAACAAAGAGTATTATACAGTATACACATATTAATAGCATTTATTGGTTGTTAAGAGGATTGCCAAAAAGGTGGCAGTCCTCTTTCTTTTTATGATATAATCATTGGTGATATTTTAAGGTGGGGACAGAAAA